>JBEKKG010001009.1:0-3050 GCA_050010835.1 Planctomycetota bacterium | reverse complement strand
GAGGCCCTCAAGTTCATCGCAGCCCACAAGGACCGGCCCTTCCTCCTGTACCTGCCGCACTATTGCGTGCACACGCCGCTCCAGGCCAAGGCCGACCTGGTGAAGCAATACAAGGAGAAAGTCACTCCGGAGAAGCGGCATACCAAGCCTGTTTACGCCGCGATGATCCACAGCCTGGACGAGAGCACCGGGCGTATCCTGGCCCAACTTGACGAACTCAAGCTCACCGACAACACCGTGGTCCTTTTCACTTCGGACAACGGGGGACTTTTGAGCTCGACCAGCAACAAGCCCTTGCGCGCGGGGAAGGGCTCAGCCTACGAGGGCGGCGTGCGCGTGCCGCTGATTGTCAAATGGCCGGGCCTGACGCAGCCTGGCAGCCTGTGCGACGAACCGGTCATAAGCATGGACATTCCGGCCACGCTGCTTGAGGGCGCCGCGGTTGCCTCAGGGCCGGCGAGGACGCCGGCGCTCCCAGAGGCGAACGCCGATGGCCGGAGCCTGCTCCCGCTCTTGAAAGACCCGCACGCCAAACTGGAGCGCGAGGCGATCTTCTGGCATTATCCACATTACCACGGCGGCGGCGCCACGCCTTACAGCGCGGTCCGCTGCAGGGACTGGAAACTGATCGAGTTCTGTGAGGACGAGCGCGTGGAACTGTACAATCTCCGCGAGGATGAGGCTGAAAAGCAGGACTTGGCGGCCAAGATGCCCGAGAAGGCCGCTGAGTTGCGGAAGCGCCTCCACGACTGGCGCGCCGCGGTCAACGCGCAAATGCCCACGCCCAACCCGGACTACGATCCGAAGACCCACAAGAAGGCAGCCAACGACGCGGAGCCTGTGTTTGATCTGAAGGAAGCGGGTCTGGTGGCGGAGGAAGGGCTGGATTATCCGTGAAACGGAATTCAGAATTGGTAACCGTTCAGTCTCCGAGCCGCGTGCGTGAGCAAGCCGGCAGGGGTGCTCTGCGTTACGTGCTATGGGACTTATAAGAAGAATGGGAGTCATGAAACCGCTCCCCTACGGTTTCATAGCTCCCATTCTTCCCATACTTCCCATTGGTGCGCGCACTGCCAATGCGCAGGTGTGCGCAACAGTCATCCTACTTTGTGGTCTTCGACCCTGGGCCGGTGCCCATGTATTTCTCGACGAGCTTGGCCAGGTTCTCGGGTGACACGGCGGCCCAGCCGTGCATTTCCTTGGGGATGATGTTGTCCATGCAGAGCTGCGCCATTTCGCGGTCCCCGTGCTTCTCGATCTTGGGTTCCGAGAAAGGCAAGGCTATCCAGCCGTTCTTCTCCTTGGGGACGCTCTTGCCCTCGGGTTTCAAGACCCAGCGTTCGCCGCTCGTGGCGGGGGGCGTGTCCACTTTGATGTCCGTCAACTTGGCGAAGAACGCCGGGTTCATCGCCACCCAGCCGCCCAGCGCGGCCGGCACCACGTTGTGAGCGGAGATGACCGCATAGGAAAGCTCGGCGCTCTTGCGCATCTCCGGCGCGGTATTGGGCACGGCGACCCAACCAACCATATCGGCGGACACCTGTTGTCCGGCCTTCAGGATGGCGCGCTCCTCTTTCGGGTTGTCGCGTTCAGTGAAACAGCCGCCGGCGCCCAAGGCGAGGGCCAGTGCCACGAGGACAAACAGGATGTTTGCAGGCTTCATTATTTCCTTTCCTCCACGTCATCAAGCTTGAGCAACAGTGCTTTGAGGTCCACTTGGCGCGCAGCCTCCGCAGCCTCGCGGGCACGAGCGGCCAGAACACGAAGTTGGAACATCCTGGCGCGCTCGTCCAGGGACGCCAGGTCCTGTTCGGTGATGTCAGCCTTCTTGCGCACGGAGGTCATGTCGGTCCGCAGCCCTTGGCATTCCTTCTTCAATTCCTCAGAGTTGATTTTCAGGCCGCCGACGTCACGATCGAGTTCGTCGAGTTTCTTGAGCTTCTGGTCAATGTACTGGATCTTGGTGTTCAACTCGGCAATCTGAGACTCATGTTTGCCGATATCTTTCTTTGTGTCGTCCACCGCCGCGGTCTGCTTCTTCATGTAGGTGGACAGGTCCAGCTTCACCAGGTCGTCCAGGATCTTGCTGGTTTCCTTCAAGCTGCCGTCCACCTTCTCCACGCCCTTCTTGATTTCAACTTGCACGGCTTTGGCGTCTTCGAGATCCTTGCGCAGGTCCTTATTGGCGCTGTCCAACTTCTTGATTTCCTCGCCCAACTTCTGGTTCTTGTTCTCGAGTTCCGTCTTGGCGGCAGACAGGTCCTCCTTCATCTTCTCGTTCACCGTGTAGAGAATCCAGTAAGAGACGCCTATGGCCAATGCCAGGGCGATGATCAGCCCCGGCAGCATGAACACGAGCTTCTGCCCAAATGACAACTGTGCCGGGCCGGCAGGCGGCAGTTTGAGCGGGCTGCTGGTCATCGGCATCGTTTTCTGAACATCTTCAGCCATTTCCGGAACCTCCAAAAAGACTAAAACGCACGTGCAGCCCCTGCCGCGGTCACCAAGCCCATGCCCTGACGCTTGACCCCCCCAGGCGCTGTCAGCCTTCGACTGCGGCTGCACTAATCCTCTATTTCCTAACGTATACTATGTGGCGCGCTTAGTCCAGTGAATTTTGCGGTTTGCCGTGTTTTCGCGTATATCACCGGACTTGTGCCACGGATGTGGCCGCGCTCCCGATTCATCGGGATTTGGCGCGGCCCCATCCGTGCCAGCGGGTAGCACGGATAAGCCGCCGCGTTGCGGCGGCATATCCGTGGCACAAGTCCGGTTATGCACCCCTTGCTTTCGCTTCCAGGAGGAGGGCCTCCTGGACCCGCAACATGGCCTTTCTTGCCGCCCTGTCCTGGTCCTCATAGCCGAGCAGATGCAACAGGCCGTGCAGGCAGTAGCGCCCCAACTCCTCCTCAACCGCGAGGCCCCTGGCAGTGGCTTCGCGCTGTGCCGTCTCGTAGCTCACGACAATCTCGCCCAAGTTGAACGCGCGCCGCTCGGGGTCCGGCTCACCCATCGCAAAAGCCAGCACATCGGTGGCGCCGCGCAACTTT
>JBEKKG010001008.1:0-3050 GCA_050010835.1 Planctomycetota bacterium | reverse complement strand
CGGCACCACGAACTACTTCGATCCGGACTTCCTCAACCGCCTGCCGGGAGAACTGGACGAGTGGCTGGCGCGGGAAAAACTGTCCTCGGTGAAAGAGCTTGTGGGGACGCTGCGGGGACAATAGCGTGGGTTTCTAAACACAGAGGACACAGAGGACACGGAGGAACGCAGAGAGGGGAAGAGGTGACAGGGTGAAGAGGTGAACAGGTGACACACATCGCACAAGCACCTCTTCACCTGTTCATTCCTTTCCTCTGTGTCCTCTGTGTTTAGTTAGCTGTGGGAAATGCGGGAGGGCCTGGGCCGCATGGACAAATCGAAGTGGTTGTGTGCCGCCGCCGCCGTGGCGCTCATGGCCGTGGTGGGGTTTGGCGACTCACTCATTGGTTTCCGCGTGAACTGGTCTGCCTTTTATCTGCTGCCGATAATGTGGGTAACCTTGCACTTTGGCCGCTGGCCGGCCTTGGCCACCGCTTACGCGAGCATCGCTGTCGGACTGGCGCTCCATTTCCACGCCGCGTCCGCGGGCGGGACTTTGCACATTCTGGCTGCGAACGCGCTTGTTTCGCTGGGCATCTTTGTCTTCGTCATCCGGCTGCAACTGGCCTTGAAGAAAGCCTGGAGCAATGAAAGCGAACTGGCGCGCACGGACCGCTTGACCGGCGTGGCCAACAGGCTGGCCTTCCGCGAGGCCGCGGACCAGGAGTTGTCCCGCGCCCGGCGCCACCACCGGCCATTCACGCTGGCTTATATTGACCTCGACGACTTCAAAACCGTGAATGACCGCTTTGGGCACGACGCCGGCGACGCCCTGCTGCGCGAGGTGGCCGGCGCCATGCAGCGCCATGTGCGCTTGAGCGATTTTGTCGCCCGCCTGGGCGGGGATGAGTTCGCCATTCTGTTCCCGGAGACAGAGCACGCGGCCGCCGGCGAGGTCCTCGGGCGCATCACGAACGTGCTGCAGGAGGCCATGCGGCAAGACGGCAAGCATGTGACGCTCAGCGTCGGCGCCGTGACCTTCACCAGCGTGCCCCCTTCCCTGGACGCGATGATCAAGTGCGCTGACGACCTCATGTACAACGTCAAACGCAACGGGAAGAACTCAGTGGCGCAGGCCGTGTATTCAGAGAGCGCTCAAGCAGGAAACTGAAAACTAAGGACCAACTTCTCGGCGACTGGAACCAGGGGCGACATTTGGACGGCTGTCCGCTCAATCTGATTCTCCGCATGAATGCGTGTCGTTGTCCGACCACTCGGCATGGCCTTGTTTCACTGGAACCCCCAGCGACTTGGGGCCAGATCGGGGGACGTCGTACTTGATTCGCCGGCTTCCCACTGAATTACTCAAGGCATCCCCCGAACTCTCCTTGCTCTCTGCCCCTGCTTGCAGGTACAACACGCCAAGCTGGCAGTTCTTGCGCAAGAGGCTCGGGAACAAGAGGCGGACCGTGACCGTGACTGAGCTTTCCGTTGAGCAGTGCGAGCGGCTTTGGGCTGCTCACGGCCTGTCGGCCCACCAGGCCCGCCTGGCATTCCAGGCTATGCACCGGCACGGCCTCCTCGACCCTGAGAATATGCCGGGCCTCAGCGGCAAGTGCCGCAACTTTTTGCGCTCCTTGCCGCCCCTGCCGCGGCTGCTTCTGGACACCGTGCAGCGTGCTCAGGACGGCGCGGTGAAACTGCGCCTCAAGACCCGCGACGGGCAGATGCTTGAAGCGGTCATCATCCCCGTGTGGGGCGATTCGCCGAATCGCCCGGTATCAGTAAGGGGCGATCCGGAGGATCGCCCTACGTCCTGCCGGCGCGTGACGCTGTGCGTTTCCTGCCAGGCCGGCTGCGCCGTCGGCTGCGCCTTTTGCCACACAGGCGCGCTGGGCTTCAAGCGGAACCTGGAGGCGTGGGAGATCATTGAGCAATACCGCATCGCCCAATCCGCAATCCCCAATCCGCAATCCCCAATCACCAATGTCGTTTTCATGGGCATGGGCGAGCCGCTCCACAACCTGGACAACGTGGTGCAGGCCTGCCGCGTCCTCAACGAGAACCTGGGCGCGGGGCTGTCGCCGCGGCATATCGTGGTCAGCACCGCAGGGGTGGGGAACCGCATGCGCGAGCTGTGGCAGTCCGGCGTGGCTGCGCTGGCCTTGAGTCTGCATGCCACCACGGATGAACTGCGCGGGCAACTCATGCCCCTGGCGCGCCAGTGGGACCTCGCCGCGCTGCGTGACATTCTGCGCGGCATTCCCTGGCGCCGCCGCGAGAGTGTGACTATCGCCTACTTGCTCCTGGATGGCTTGAACGACACCCGCGACGACGCCCGGCGCCTGGCCGAGTGGCTCAAAGGTCTGCCGGCCAAACTCAATCTGCTGGAGTTCAACCCCTATCCCGGGTGCTGCTGCCGGCGGGCCAGCCCCGAAAAACTAGCCGCCTTCCGCCAGTGGTTGAAGGACCTGGGCGTCTTCAACACTCTGCGCCACTCGCGCGGCAGCGATGTCCTGGCGGCCTGCGGGCAGTTGGCGGGGCGGGGCGCTCACTAAACACAGAGGACACAGAGGAACGCAGAGGAAAAAACAATGGAAACAACAGTAAGTCCTTTCATTCTAATCCCCTCTGTGTCCTTTGTGTCCTCTGTGTTTAGAAACCCGTGCTAGAGCCGCTGCAAATGGAAGCCCCCGTCCACGTCGAAGACCTGGCCCGTCGAGTACGGGAAGTCGCCACGCAGGATGGCCGCCACGCAAGCGCCGACATCCTCGGGCTGGCCCCAGCGGCGGATGGGCGTGAGGCCCTCGGCCAGGAGTTTGTCGTACTTGGCCTTCACGGGGCCGGTCATATCGGTGGCGATCACCCCGGGCCGCACCTCGTAAACGTTGATCTTCTCATCCGCCAGGCGCGCGGCGAAAAGCCTGGTCATCATGGACACGCCGGCCTTGCTGACGCAGTACTCGCCCCGGTTCACCGACACGGTGTAGGCGCTGATGGAGGAGATGTTCACAATGTATCCGCGGGGAATCCTGCCCGCCTTGAGCTGCTCGATCATCGCCCGCGCGGCA
>JBEKKG010001007.1:0-3051 GCA_050010835.1 Planctomycetota bacterium | reverse complement strand
GCATGGGCACGCCGCTGTTCTGGTGGTACGACTTCATTGATGCGAATAACCTGTATAGCCACTACCGGGCCTTCGCCAGGTTCACTGAAGGCGAAGACCGCCGGGGACTCGCCGGCACTATGGGGCCGCTCCAGCTCGCGGCGGGCAACGACGCCGGCGAGCTCAAGGCCCGGCTCTACCGCTGGCCCACCGGCGCTTATGTCTGGATCTACTGCAACGACGCTATGGACCGGATACCCGCGCCCGCCGAGCAAAGTTCCTATGCCGGGGTGGAAGCCCGCATTCCGGGATTGGAGGCCGGGAAATACCGCATCGAGTACTGGGATTGTTTTGAGGGCAAGATCATCGGCAAAGAGGATGTGCAGGACCTCCCTGCCGGCCAACCGCTCAAGCTCAAGCCCCCCACCTTCAAGACAAGCTGCGCGATCAAAGTGCACAGACAATAAGGAGACCATACATGAGGATGATAGACCCGCTGCTGGCCGAGTTCTCACAGGAGATGGCCAGCACCCGCAAGATGCTCGAGAGCTTGCCCCAGGAGCAGCTTGGCTGGAAGCCGCACCCCAAGTCCATGTCGTTGGGGCGCCTCGCCTGCCACATCGCTGAGTCGTTGAAATGGACCGGCACGATCTTGAACACAGACGGCCTCAAGCTCGATGCCGGATACAAACCGCTGGAGCTCAAGACTGTGAAGGAGATCGTGGAGGCCTTCGACCAGAACGTAGCCGCCGCGTCCCAGGCCATGCAAGGCGCGGCTGACCCCCTGCTCATGCAGACTTGGACGTTGCAGTGGAAAGGCCAGGTGGTCTTCTCATTGCCGAAAATTGCGGTGCTGCGGCTGATGATCTTCAGCCACACCATCCACCATCGGGGGCAACTGAGCGTCTACCTGCGGCTCAAGGACGTGCCGCTGCCTATGGTATACGGGCCGACCGCGGATACGCCGATGACCTAACCCAAAACACTCACCGCAGAGGCGCAGAGGACGCAGAGTGAAGAAAGAATTTCGAGAATCGTTCTGTCCGTTCTTCCTGCTTTTCTCTGCGCTCTCTGCGTCTCTGCGGTGAATAGGGCAGGCTAACATGGACATCGCCATCATAGACTACGGCATCGGCAACCTGCGCAGCGCCGAGAAGGCTTTCCAGCACCTCGGTTTCGACGCCCAGTTGACCCAAGACCCCGCGGCGCTGGGCCGCGCGAAGAAGCTCGTCTTGCCGGGCGTGGGCGCATTCGGGCAGTGCATGGCGGCTTTGCGCGCGCGCGGCTTCAGCGAACCGTTGCGCCAGGCGTCCGCCGCCGGCGTGCCGCTGCTGGGCATTTGCGTCGGCCTGCAGATGTTCTTTGAACGCAGCGCGGAGAGCCCCGAGGCGCAGGGCCTCGGCCTGCTGCAGGGCTCGATCGTGCGCTTCGGCGGCCCGCCGTTCAAGGGCCCTGGCGCGCTGAAGATTCCCCAGATCGGCTGGAACGGGCTGGAATTCGCCGCCCCCCCGCATCCCCTCTTCGCGGGCATTGCGGCCGGCAGCCACGTCTATTTTGTCCACAGTTTTTATCCCAAGCCCGCCGACGACAGCCAGGTTCTGGCCTGGGCGGATTACGGCGGCCGTTTCTGTTGCGCCGCGGGAAAGGGCAACCTCGCCGGCGTGCAGTTCCACCCGGAAAAGAGCCAGGCCATCGGGCTGCAGATCCTGGCCAATTTCGGGAGGATGTGATTCCATTGCGGATTGCGGATTGCCGATTGCGGATTGATGGGGAGAAGGGCGTTCCTTGCGCCGCCGTGGTTTGCGCCGCGGGCGCTTCAACGCGCATGGGGGGCAAAGTACGCAAGCCGTACCTGCTCTTGCGCCGCCAACCCGTCCTGACGTGGACGCTCAAGTCGCTGAGCCAGGTTGCGGGCCTGCGGCAGATCGTTATCGTCACGCGGCCCGAAGACCGCGCCACGGCCCAAGCCGCGGCCCGGCGCGCGAAGCTGCCGCGCCGCATCGCGCTCACCTTTGCTGACGGCGGCGCGAGACGGCAGGATTCGGTCTGCAACGGACTGCAAGCCGTGTCGCCGGAATGCGCGCTCGTGCTGATCCACGACGCCGCCCGGCCCTTCCCGGAGCAGCAAGCTATGGCCGCGGCCTGCGTGCAAGCACGGCTTATGGGCGCGGCAATACTGGCATCGCGGGTGAAAGACACCGTGAAGCGCGAAGCCGAAGACTCGTCACCCGCCACCCGTCACCCGCCACCCGTCACCTTAGAGACCGTCCCGCGCCTGGGTCTCTGGCTGGCCCAGACGCCCCAAGTGTTCCGGCGCAGACTGCTCCTCGGGCTGTTTGAGCGCTTGGTGCGGGAGGCGCCGGAGCGCGAAGTCACCGACGATGCGGCGGTCTGCGAACTGTATGGCCAGCCTGTGGCGCTGGTCGAAGCGCCGCCCACGAACCTCAAGATCACGCGGCCTGAAGACGTGCTCCTGGCGGAGGCGTATCTCGAGGCGGGACTGGTGGGATCAGGAGCATTACCGCAGAGGCAAAGTTTGCGCAAACGACAAGGGAATTGAAAATTCAGGTTGCGCGCCTTGGCGGGCAATTTTCACTTTTCATTTTCCATCTTTCAATTCCGTCTTCTCGGGCGGCGGCGCGCCGTTGCCGGACTCTTCGCTGGCGCGCACCGTCGCGGGGATCGTCCGCCAGCCCAGCCGCTTGCAGGCTTCGAAGCGCTGATGCCCTGCCACGATGTCGTAAACGTTTTGCACGGGGTTGCGGATCACCACGATGGGCTGCAGCAGCCCCTGCGCCGCAATGCTCTGCGCCAACTGATCTATGAGGTCCTTCTCGGAGGGCGGCCGGGGATTGCGCAGCAGGCTGACCTCAATGTCGCGGATATTGGCTGCTTCCTTGTCCTGCGCATCCTCCAGCCTGCTGGCCGCCGAGCGCGCGCCGGTGCGGTATGAATAGATGTACGGGATCGCCAGGTCCACGTTCGGCTCGTGCTGGATGTCCTCGAAGACCTTCTTGCTGAGGAGGTACGCAATCTCGGCGCGGTCTTTCACCCGCGTCTGGTAGCGCAGCC
>JBEKKG010001006.1:0-3054 GCA_050010835.1 Planctomycetota bacterium | reverse complement strand
CGCGCGGCGGCACGGTTGCTCCGCCGCCCGAACGGGCCGGCTGGAAGCTGGTGTGGTCGGACGAATTCGAGGGCGAAGGCGCGCCAGATCCGAAGAAGTGGACCTATGAGACCGGCTTCGTCCGCAACGCGGAATTGCAATACTACACGAAAGATCGCCGCGAGAACGCGCGGCTTGAAGGCGGGAACCTGGTGATCGAAGCCGTCAAGGAGCGCTTCAAGAATCCCAACTACGACGCCAACGCGAAGGACAAGAACAACTGGAACAGGGCGCGCGAGTTTGCCGACTACACGTCTGCGAGCCTGACGACCAAGGGCTTGGCGAGCTGGACGTACGGCCGCGTAGAGGTCCGCGCGAAGGTCCCCGGCGGCCGCGGCACCTGGCCGGCGATCTGGATGCTGGGCACCGACAAGTCCGCCGGCTGGCCGAAGTGCGGCGAGATTGACATCATGGAGTACGTCGGTTTCGACCCGGACGGCATCCACACGACCATTCACACGGGCGCGTACAACCACGTGAAGAAGACGCAGAAGGGCCATCGCACCGTTGTCCCGAAGCCATACGACGACTTCCACGTCTACGCCATCGAATGGAACGACAAGGAAATCGTGTTCTTCGTGGATGAGCAGAAGGTGTTCGCGTTTCAGAACGACGGCAAGGGCGTGGATGCGTGGCCGTTCGATAAGCCCTGCTACCTGCTGCTGAACTACGCCGTCGGCGGCGCGTGGGGAGGAGCAAAAGGCGTGGACGAGAGCATCTTCCCGTCGAAGTACCTGATTGACTACGTGCGCGTCTACGAGAAGGCCGACGCCGCGAAGCCGTAGGCCGAAGGCCTCCGTTCCGTGCCTTTGAATCGCCAATCGCAAGTGCGAGTGCCGATTTCTTCTCTGCGGGCGCCACGGCCGGTCGCGGCCTTGACGCCATCGAGGGCCTTCTCTGCTTGGTCATCGCGGACACTGGATCGTCCCCAGCACTCTGCCGAAAACCGTCAACGTTGTTGCCTTTCCCGGGGCCGTCGGGCGGCCCGGGGTACCCGCTCGGCAGGGTATGGAACCGGACTTGGCCTTCGGACTTCATTCAATGACCGGCACCACAACACCCTCTCCTTCTTGCAGCATAGACTCGTTGGCGCAGATCCCGGGGGCGCACCAGTTGGCGGCCCTTCTGGCGTCAATATAGGGCGGACGGCTTTCCGCAATGCTCCGCACGAACTCATGTACCAAATGAGCATGCGATTCGCCATGTCCGCCTTCCGCAAATGCACGGATCTCCTGGGGCAAGAGGTCACCACGATACGGCGGGTGTATGTTCTTCTCTTCTTGGCATCCTCGCGACTTGCCGGGGACCAAGGGGCTCATGCGGTTCATCCAGCAACCTTGGAAAGCCATGAAGCTCCCATCGCTTCCGTAGACCCCAAAACCTTCTCCGCCATAGGGAGCAATCTCAAAAGCAGTGCGGGTAATCTCAATCGTGGCGCTGGTACCTGCCAGCCGGAAGAGTGCGGTGGCGGCCGGATAGGGATTCCCGTAGTTCTTCACCAACTCTTCGCGCATCGTGCCGGAGCCCAAACAGTGCACCTTGGTGGCCCGGGTATCGGCAATGTCGAGCAACGGCGAGATAGCGTGGGTGATGTAAAGCATGGGCGGGAACCCCATCCAGACATCCCCAAGCCCCTCCAGGTCCTGCGAGTGCGTGCCGCGCAGCAGTTGGATCCGCCCCAGCGCCCCGTTACGGTAGAGTTCCTTGGCGTAGAGATAGACATGGTGGTAGATGCCGGTCTCCATCATCATGTAATTGACGCGGGCCCCTTTCTGCGCCGCCGCCACGGATCGCAATTCCTCCAGCGTCATGCCCATCGGCACAGCCGACGCGCAATGCTTGCCGGCCTTCATCACCCGAATGCACAAGGGGGCGTGCGTCGTGAACGGCGTGCAGATGTGGACGGCGTTGTATTGGTCGCCCGCCAACACCTCCGCGAGGTCCGCGTGTCGCGATTGTACCCGAAGCCTGTCGCCCGCCTCCCGCAGTCGCTCCTCGTTGGAATCGCAGAGGCCGACGAGTTCTACGTCGGGATGGGCCTGGTAGATGCTGGCAAAGCAACTACCAAAGTTCAGCCCCACGACGGCAATCCTGACTTTCTTCCCCATGGAATCTTGTCCCCAGTGCTCCCCGTTGACCCGCGCCAGCCCCCTCTCGGGATTGATCCACGACAACCATGATTCCCGTGGCAGCAAGACTTTCTACACATGGGCAACGCGCTGTCCATGTCCGTTCCCATGACGCTTTCCAACCCCGTCCTGTTTTCTTCAGCCGCACTCGCCCGGCCTCGCGGCAGCAGGCCCCCAAAGGCAATCCTGACGCTTGAACCGGCCGTCCGCCCTGCCGGCCCCGCGCCCCCCCCGGGCTCGATCAGCCTGTTGGCCACGCCCTGCTCCTCGCGGCTGACGCAGCCCGCCGCGGCCAGCAGCCGGGGCCGTCGAGCGGCCCGGGGTACCCGCTCGGCCGGTATGGAACCGGATCCAAGGATGGGGGGATTGGGGGCGGGCGCCCGCCGGCATTGGAAACGAGCAGCCACTCGGTACATGATTGCCGGGCAAGATGCCAACCGCCCAGGTGCCCGAGACGCTGGACAGCCGACCGGGGACATACGCCCTTGTCCTGGAATGCCGCGATGAGAAGCGCATCCGCATTGGCCGGATCGGGACGCTGAACATGCGCCCAGGTTTCTACATTTACGTGGGGAGCGCGCTTGGACCGGGCGGCCTCGCCGGGCGGGTCCTGCGGCATGCGCGCCGGTCAAAGAGGCGGCGCTGGCACGTTGACTACCTGACTGCCGCCACAAGCCTCGTGGAGGTCTGGCTCGCCCGCGGCCCCCAGAGGCTGGAGTGCCAATGGGCACGGGCGGCCGGAAGGCTGCCCGGCGCCGAGGTCCCGCTGAAAGGGTTCGGCTCGTCGGACTGCCGTTGCCGCTCGCACCTGTTCTTCTTCGCGGCTCGACCGTCATGGGAGCGGTTTGCCAGAAACCTGAAGGAAGCTGTTCCTGGCCCCGCTCCG
>JBEKKG010001005.1:0-3055 GCA_050010835.1 Planctomycetota bacterium | reverse complement strand
CGGAAAAGCCTTCAAGGGCCTTTACAGAAGTAATTCGTATGGGGGACTAGGGTTATGCCCCGATGCGAAAATTCATCACGCTTTCTGGGGTTTTTGCGAATTTTTCGCGGGGCCGGGCGGTTTACGGGTCTTGACTGGGAAACATTCGAGGACGCATCTTCGCTCGCCATCTGAGAATTCCGCGCATCGCAGTTTCCGAATCTGCCAATCACGGAATATCCAGCGACTTGCCCTCCGGCCGCAGTGTGCCGCGCAGGACGCCGGTATCGAAGTGGTACTCCTTGCCGGAGGCCGTAAAGGCCAGTTTCGCGGACGGAGTTTCCGCCGCAGGTCCGGGCTCCCCGGCGAGCGCCGGCATGATGCAGAGCAATCCCGCGGCAATTTGCCGAAACAAAGTTTTCATGGCGAATCCCCCCAAAAGTCCAAAGTCTAACGCCTCAAGCCTCAAGTCTCAAGCCTAATGTGCTCCGGCTTTCTCCAGCCGGCTCTTTGCAGCCAGTGCAAGGCTGAGGTTGTAATGTGCCTCAGCGTAGTTGGGCTTGTACTTGAGCGCTTCCCTGTAATGCGTCAGGGCTTCATCCAATTGCCCTTCCTTAAACAGCGCGTTACCCAGGTTGTTATGTGCCGCAGCGTACTCAGGCTTGATCTTCAGCGCCCTTTGGAAATACGCAATGGCCGCGTCCAGGTACTTTTGCCGGTAGAGTTCCAGTCCCACGTTGTTAAGCGCGTGCGGGTTGCCTGGCCGCTGGGCCAATACGCCGCTCCACATCCGGAACTCGCTTTGGTAGTCTTCGTTTCGCTGCGCAGTGCGGCAAGAGAGGGCCAAGACCGCGCAGCCTGCCAGCGCCAGGGCGAGCCACGAGAAACAGGGCGATCCAGTGGCGCAAGCCTCCGGCTTGCGGCGCAATCCAGAGGATTGCGCTACTTGGAGCAAGCTGCGGCTCAGCAGGAAGGCACCGCAGACCACAGCCACGGCCACCGCGGCCAGCGGCAAGTACATCCGGTGCTCGAAGGCCAGGTCAATCGGCATAAGCGACGAAGTGGGCGCGAGAATCAGGAAGAACCAGGCGCCCAGGAAGCCCCAGGCAGGCGCGCGCCACAACGCCCATCCTGTCGCGGCCAGCAAGCCGGCGACGGTCAGCGCGCCAGGCAGGATCTCGCTCACCGTGTTGGCCACTGTCCACCAGTAATCCAGACAGAGCGTGTCCGGCCAAATAGCCAGCCGCAGGTAATGCTGGATCACGCCGGGCTGTGTGCGCGCGTACTCCCACCGCGAGCACATCACCGTGCCAGTCTCCAGCGACGGGCCAGCCAGCAGCAGCAGCGCCACAAGAATCCATGAGGCGCCCAGCCCGGCGTACAGCCGCCAGCGCCGTAACACGGATTTCTCAACACAGAGGACACGGTGGAACGCAGAGGGTTTCGTAGGAACGGATTTGCTGTTCTTTCCAATGTCTTTTCCTCTGTGTTCCTCTGTGTCCTTTGTGTCCTCTGTGTTTAGTGAGTGGTGGCCCGAGAGGAAGACAAGGTCGTAGAGCAGCACCACGGGCAGCGCCATGACTATCACCTGTTTGCAGCCCGCGCCGAGCAGACAGCAACACACCGCCCCGGCGTGCCACCAGCCCGGCCGGGCCGCATGAAATCCGCGGATCACACAATAGAGAGTGAGCAGGAAGAACAAGCCCATCAAGGACTCACACCTTTGCCAGATGTAAGTGACGGCCTCTGTTTGCAGCGGGTGCACCAGCCAGAGCAGCGCCACACACAACGCCAACTGTGCGGCCGCTTCCCCGAAGCGCTCACGCAGCCGCGGGCTCAGCAACGTGCGCCGCACGATTCCGAAGAGCGTGAGTGCGGCCAGCAAGTGTACTCCCAGATTGAAAGCGTGGTAGCCCCAGACGTTCAGGCCTCCAAGGCGGTAGTTGGCCGCCAGCGTCAGCGTGACCACCGGACGCTCGATGTTCTCGGGGTTGGCGAACCATCCCCCAAGCGGCCAGAAGCGGTGAATACTATCGTTCTGGACAATGTTGCGGATGTCGTCGAAAAGGAACACGCCCTCGAAACTGTTGTAGTACGCCGCCCCGCCAACTGCGCTGAGACATGCCGCCGCAGCCAAGAGAGCAGGCCGGTTCTCTTTCCCCAACTCCGCCATGCCGCCGCTTATACTTGCGGTGGTGAAGCGCGTCAATGCAGCGGATTCCGGGGACACGACCCGATTTCCGGCCGTTTGGAAATCGGGATCGTGTCCCCGGAATCCCCACCGGTCTTGTGGTGCAGGCATCCAGCCTGCACTGCCAGGGCGCGGATTGATGAGGCAAGAGGGGTGCAGGCTGGAAGCCTGCACCACAATGGTACGAGGGTTATGCTCCCAGCCGTGAAGCAAGCCTTGGATGGCCTGCCCCAAACTGAGCCCCTGGGAGCGCCGGCGTCCCGCCGGCCCCCGTGGGGTTGTATACTGCCCGCGGTTGCAGTTCCCAGTTCTTACCCCAGGCGAAGGGGAACGAACATGAGTTGCAGCGGCCCAATCGAGCGTGTCAGATTGCGGCAAGTGCCATATAGCTAAGATGTTATGAGAGACACGCCAGTACGGAAGGCAGTCCAAAATTGAAACGTTTTGTCGCACGATTGATCGGTTTCTGCACAGGGTTTGCAGGCCTCTTGCATGAAGTCTGAGGAGCTTTACGAAGGGAGTGGCTTCAACTGGCGAGTCCTTGGCACGCACAGCCTGAAGGGCTTCGGCGAGGGCCTTATCCAGGTTTTTGCGGGTCCCGTTATTGTAAACCCTTATGAGTTGGGCGAAATTGGGCGCGCATATCTCGTTTATAGTGCGTGAGAAGCGCGTGATTACCGCGTGATTCGCGCGTGGTTTGCGCGTGGTCTCCGCGTGGTTTGTGCGTGATGTGCGCGTGGTCCTTGTGGCTGTGCCGGGGGGGAGAGCAACGCGCAAACCTCTCCCTGAAGGCTCCCTTATATACCGCGCGCGGGTGAATTCCCCGGTTTCTTGTGCCACGGATGTGGCCGCGCCGGCTGTTTGGCGCGGCCTCATCCGTGCCAG
>JBEKKG010001004.1:0-3058 GCA_050010835.1 Planctomycetota bacterium | reverse complement strand
TTTCTCGGCTACAGCTACCTCGCTCCCAAGGGAACTGTCCAGGTTCCTCAAGGGAATGGCACCATTGCGCCCTTCTCTTACGATGCCGTGAACGTGGGCGGGATACTTAGCGGAGCCTATTACTTCAATCGCTTCGTCGGTATCCAGGCAGAATATGCCGAACACGAGTGGGGAGGCCCAGAGAACTTCACGAACATCGGTTCCAAGGGAAACGATGACGGCTTCCAGACCATAAGTGGCGGCTTGATTATGCGATTCCCGGATGGAAACATCACTCCATTCGTGCACGCACTGGTGGGAGGGGCATCGGTGGATGGGCCCGACCATGAGTACAACAAATGGGGGCCTGGTTTGACGGCGGGCGGCGGGATGGATTATGAGACCCCGTTGTTCAACCATCACCTCGCGATCCGTCTTTTCCAGGCAGACTACGAGTACATGCACGCCGATTGGGGCCCAGTAGTCCTCGGCGGGCGCGCCAATATCAACGCCGCTCGGTTGAGCGCGGGAGTCGTGTTCCATGCCGGATCGATTGCTCCGCCAGCGCCAATTACGCTGGCCTGCACGGCGAGTCCGGAGACGATCTTCCCCGGGGACCCGGTTACCTTGACTGTTTCGCCGGGCGGCCTGGACCCCAAGGATCACGTGATCTATACCTGGTCCGGCACCGGCGTGACCGGCAACGACACAAACCCCAAGATCGACACCAGCGCGCTGCCGCCCGGCGAATACACCGTGACAGGGACGGTGAAAGAAGGCAAAGCTGGCAAGGAAGGGCTGAAGCCGTGGGAGACGGCCACATGCTCGGCCGGGATTACGGTGAAGGCCTTCGAGCCGCCGACCATCAGTTGCTCGGCCAGCCCCAGCACCATCAACCCCGGGGACAAGAGCGTCATCACGGCACAAGGCGTGAGTCCGCAGAACCGCCCACTCACTTACAGCTACTCGGCGCCATCCGGTACCATCAGCGGTACCGGCACGTCGGCAAAGTATGATTCCACGGGAGCTTCGCCCGGCGAAGTATCCATCGCCTGCAACGTCTCTGACGACAAGGCCCACAGCGCAACTGCAAGCGCCATGGTTACCATCGTCGCGCCGCCTCCACCGCCGCCTCCGGCACCCACACCGGAACAGATACAGCTTGAGGCTCGCCTGGCTCTGCACAGTATCTTCTTCCCGACCGATCGGCCAAGGATCGACAATCCCGAGGGCGGCCTTGTAGCCAGCCAGAAGGGAACTCTGACGACTCTGGCGACGGACTTCAAGAGATACCTTGAACTCAAACCGGGTGCCCGCCTGACTCTGAGCGGACACACGGACGTGCGCGGATCGGTCGAGTACAACCAGGCCCTTTCCGAGCGCCGTGTCGCGACCACAAAGCAGTTCTTGATTAGCTTGGGTGTTCCCGAATCCAGCATTGAAACACGCGGCCTTGGCAAAGAGCAGGAACTCAGCGTAGATCAGGTGAAAGCTCTGGTCGCACAGAATCCTGACCTGACTGCTGCGGATCGGACAAGAGTTCTTCGCAACCTGAACGTCATCGTGCTGGCTCAAAACCGGCGTGTGGACGTTTCTCTGAACTCCACGGGCCAGCAATCGGTGCAACTGTACCCGTTCAATGCTACCGATGCACTGACTCTAATCAGTACGAAGGCTCCTACGCCCAGCAAGAAGGCAGCGGAGAAGAAGACAAAGTAAGGTCAGTAGGCAACCCGCATGGCTCCCCCTCAAAAAGGGGGAGCCATGCTTTTTCAGCACATTGGTGAAGGAGCCAAATGGTTTCGCAAAATCTGAAGTCTATTTTGCCGATTCTCGGCGTGGCGATTTTTGCCTTTTTGCCCATGGGATGCAAGAAGGCTCCGCCGATCACGTTATCCTGCAACGCCAGCGCGCCGACCGTCTATCCGGGCGATCCGTTGTCAGTTACGGCCACGGTTGGGTCGGTGGACACAAACAAGAACACTAATGTGATCTATAGCTGGAGCGGAGAAGGCGTAACTGGCAATGGCACCTCAGCCACGGTCAATACGGCGCCTCTGGCTCCGGGTTCATACACTGTCAAAGCCGACGTCAAGGAAGGCAAGAAGGGCAAAGAAGGTTTAAAGCCGGGCCAGTCCGCGGAATGTTCCTCCGACTATTCGGTGAAGGCTTTCGACCCGCCGACAATCACTTGTTCCGCCAGTCCCAGCACCATCAAGCCCGGAGATTCGGCGACCGTTACAGCGGTCGGTGTGAGTCCGCAAAACCGTCCTTTATCGTACAGCTACACGGCGTCAGCGGGTACTGTCACGGGTAGCGGGACGACTGCTGAGTACTCCTCGGCGGGTGCGCCGACAGGCACTGTTGGGATTACCTGTAATGTCTCTGACGACAAGGGACATTCGGTGAGCTCTTCGACGAGCCTGACAATTACCGCACCCTATGTGCCGCCGCCACCGAAGACGCAGGCGCTTTGCTCGACCAGCTTTAGCAACGATCCCAAGCGTCCGACGCGCGTGGACAATGAAGCCAAAGCCTGCCTGGACCAGGTGGCTCTGGATCTGAAGCAGCAGGCTGATGCCAAGGCGGTCGTGGTGGGCGAGTCGACGGCGGACGAGAACGCCAAGACAGCCAAGGAACAGAAGTACGCGGCCAAACACAAGCATGCCACGGTGGATGAGTTCGCGGCGCAGCGCGCCGTGAATGCCAAGGACTATTTGGTGACGGAGCAGGGAATCGATGGTTCGCGGATCAGCGTAGCCACGGGCACCACTGACGGGCAGACGGAAGAGAACTACCTTGTGCCCTCCGGCGCCAGCTTCGTGTCCGACGTGCCCAATACCAGCGCGGTGGACGAAAGCGCGGTAAAGCCCCAGGCCCGCAAGCCTGTGGCCGCCACGGCACACAAGAAGGCCGCAACGAAACCGGCGGTGAATTAATCCAGCCTTTCCTCCGGGCCAGGCCGGCGAGCCTGCCTGGGGGTAAAACCACTCCTTCGGCCCCCATCAGCTACGGCGGGGGCCGGAAATGG
The DNA here is from genome assembly GCA_050010835.1 of Planctomycetota bacterium. GTDB lineage: Bacteria > Planctomycetota > SZUA-567 > H5-PLA8 > H5-PLA8 > JAPLOD01. Next base: position 48 of record JBEKKG010001004.1, on the reverse strand, counting down.
GCCAGATAATGGGTTTCTGGAAAGATTTGAGGTTGGCCGGCTTGCCGG
>JBEKKG010001003.1:0-3058 GCA_050010835.1 Planctomycetota bacterium | reverse complement strand
ACGGATAAAGAATTGGAAGCCTTAAGTCTGCAACCCCACCGCTTTCACGGCGAATGGAATTATACCATTTCGCCACAATAGTAGCAACTTGTTCAACTTATTGTTGCGCGCTCTCTTAGCCCGGATTTTTCAACGCAGAGGACGCAGAGAAACGCAGAGGGGATTGAAACCGCAGATGAACGCAGATGAACGCAGATACAAGAGAGTTTTCTTCCTATCCGCGTTCGTCTGGGTCCATCTGCGGTTTCAAGAACTCTGCGTTGAATGAGCCGGCGCCGAAGTCCACGCCAGCAGCCGCGCCTGGTCAAGCAGCGTCTGGCCGGTGAAGCCGTCGGGATAGATGGGCCAGTTGTACTTCAACCCGCGGAACACGGCCTCTTTCAGGTACGCGGCGGCGTCCGGTTCGCGCAGAGGCAAACGGCCCTCCTCGCCGGGCTTCAGGCCGCATTCGTCGAGCAGCGCCTGGAGGTTGCGCCGTGCTGCGGACCGTTGCGCGTAGACGGTCGCGTAATCCACCCAGCGCGTACCGGGCCGGGCCTTCAGCCAATCCAGCAGCCGCCGGCAGCGGTCCCGCAGCTTCGTGATCTGGCCTGCGGAGCGGAGCGGGGCGGGCGGGCACCTCTCCGGCGGGACCTGCGCCCCCTTGTAGTAGGCTGCGTCCCAGAAGCGGCTCGTGACGAGCATCATTGGGTGCGTGTAAACGCACATCACGCCGCCGTCGCCGAAGCTTGCCGAGCGCTTCTCGAACTCGGACTTGAAGCGCGCCTCTTCGGCTTCATCCTCGCTGAAGAAGGCATCCACGCCGAGGTCGTAGTGGCAACACAGCAGACCACCGTACCACAGCGGCTGGCCCGCCGCCTGCTTGAATGGCGAATCGCAGAAGACCTTCACCCCCGCCGCGGCGAGGGCCAGCAAAGTCGCGGGCGACCACGAATCGCCCGGCTTGCAGTAGCTGACCGGGACGCGTCCAAAGGCGCGGTACAGCGTGTCGAAACACGGCGCTTCGTTCTGGAGCACCCAGCGGACTCCGTCGCTCAGCGGCATGTTCTCGACGGCTTCAGGATGCGTCGGGTGGACGGAATGGTAGTCCGTGTGGAAGTCAATCTCGTGGGCCGCCAGCGCCGCAAGGATGTCTTTCCGTCCCCTGCGTTCCAGCCTGCGGACGACCTCGCCCACAAGCTGAAAACAGCCGCGGATGCCGCGGGCGTTGAGTTCCCCGATCCACCACAGCGTCGCGCCGTCGGCTTCCGGTGTGGCGAAGTCTTCGGTATCGAATGAAAAGAGAAGATCCATTTATTCTCCCTCCGGACTACTTGAAGATTTGGAATTCCCAGATGGTCGGGCCATCGGTGGACTCGGTGATGTTCAGGCGCACGCGCTGGGCGGTGACCGGCGCGAACCGGGCGGTGAGCTTCGCGCCCAGGTTCTCACCGCTATAGCAGGGCTTCCATTGGCCGTCCGTCAGATACTCGATGGCATACTTGCGGATGCGGCCCAGCTCCGGAAAGGCCTGCTTGATGACGGCGCGGCTGAAAGTCGCCGGCTGGCCGAGGTCCACCTCCAACCACGCGGACTTGATGCCGCTGTCGGTCGCCCAGCGGGTGTTGCTGTCTCCATCCACGGCTTTGTCCGCGCCATACTCAGCCTGATTCTTATAGATATTCGAGGCGCTGGCTTTGGCCTTGGTGGTCAGTGACTGGGCGTTGGGCACGTTCAGCGCCGGGATGCGGTTCGCCTCGCCATCGAGTTCCAGCGCCACGATCGTGTCCAGCGGCTGGCGGTCGCGTTCGGGAACGGAGACCTCAAGCCCCGTTTCCGTCTGGCGCACCTCGGCCTTGCCGCCGCTCAGCACGCAGCTGCGCAGGACCTTCGCGGGGATGGCCGGCAGCTTCAGCACTTCGTCGTCCCAGTCGCGGACGTGGAGATAGATCGTGTTGCCCTTGCGGGTCGAGGTGCCGTAATCGCCCGGCTTGAACGGCCCGCCGCGCGTCCCGTAGATGCTCTCGCCGTAACTCGCCAGCCACGCGCCGATTTCCTTGAGGCGGTTCGCCTGGTCCGGCGCGATTTCGCCATTCGGCATCGGGCCGACGTTGAGCAACATGTTGCCATCGCCGCCGGCGCAGCCGAGCAGCATGTTCAGGCAGGCTTCGAGAGGCTTCACGCCGTCCTTCGGCCCGCCCCAGGCCCACTGGCCGCTGGACGAGAGGGTCATGCACGACTCCCACGGCCGCTGGTCGTCGTAGGCGCCCACATTCTGCTCGGGAGTGTAGTAGTCGGCGTTGGCCGAGAGGATCTGGCGGTCGTTGTTGCCGGCGGCGAGGTCGAGCCGGTTGTCTATGACGATCTGGGGCTGCAACGTCTTGGCGATCTGGTAGGTCTGCGCCTGATCGTAGAGCGGTTCGCGCCCGTCGTAGTCGAACCAGAGCAGGTCAATGGGGCCGTAATTGCCCAGCAGTTCGCGCAGCTCCACCTGCATCCGGCCCAGGAACGCCGCGTTGCGCGCGGTGCGGAAATCCGGATCGCGCCAGTCCATCGGCGAGAAATACCAGCCGATCCGCAGGCCTTCCTTGCGCGCCGCCGCTGACAGCTCGGCGCACACGTCCCGCTTGAACGGCGTGGCCGAGATGTTGTAGTCGCTGGCCTGCGAATGCCAGAGCAGGAAGCCGTCGCAATGCTTCGCGGTGAGGACCATGTACTTCGCGCCGCCGGCCTTGGCGATGCCGGCCCACTGCCCGGCGTCGAATTTGGCCGGGTTGAAATCCTTGTAGAGGTTGTCATAAACCTCGGCGGGGATCTTGCCTTGGTTCGGGCACTTGGGGTTGGTGTTGGCGCGCGACCAACTGATCTCTGTGCCCTTGAGGCTGACCGGCCCCCAGTGGATGAACATGCCGAAGCGCGCCTCGGCCCACCATTTGAGGCGCTCGGGATACGGGCGCGGCGCGTCGGGGGCCGGGGCCGGTTTGGGTTCCGCGGCGCTGAGGGCCAGGCCGCTCAAGAGCACCGCGAACAACGAAAGCGAATTCATGCGTCGGATCATCATTTGTCTGCGTTTACCCAA
>JBEKKG010001002.1:0-3061 GCA_050010835.1 Planctomycetota bacterium | reverse complement strand
CGCCTTCGTTGTCCGCCCCCATCATGAACTCTCCGGCCTTGATAAGCAGCATTCCCATCTTCACCCCGCCGCCCAAGTCAAGCGAGAGCGTGGGCGCGGGGCCGATGACCTTCTCGATGGCGTCGTACCGCTCCCTTACGGTCGCGGCTCCGGCTTTCGCAGTCGCGGTCTGTCCGTGCTCGCGCTCGAACGTCTCATAGGCCGCCTTCGCACCCCTCATGTCCTTCGCCGCAAACAGCTTCTCCGCCCGCTCCCAGGATTTCAGCGCCGCCGCTTCAATCTCGCCAAGCTCCATTTGCGTAATCCTGTCCAGGTATGGTTCCGGGTTCAAAGTCTGAGGCTTGCTGAAATACTCCTTGGCCATGGCGACATTCCCGGCGGCCAAGTACATTATGCCCCGCTGCCGCAAGTCCGCGCCGACGTTGCCGGTCCGCGGTGCATACTGATCTACGTCCTCCAGGGACAGCATCGTGGAGGTGAAGGTCATCTGTGCCCGGTCGCCCATGTCGAAGGTCACGGCATCCGCCTTCGGCTCGTTGACCACCTTGCCCTTGAACAGCGTACCGCCCTTCTTCAACGCAATTTGCTTGCCCAGTGGCAGCCGCAGCGCCTCAATGGCCGCCTGGCGCAGTGCCAGCACGGATTCAACGTCGCTCTTCTCCTGCTTGACCAGTTCCGCCGCATCCGCCAGCACCGGGTCTTTGGCCTTGCGCTCCAGCAGCGCAATCGCGTCGCTGAGCTTGTTCTGAATCAAGAGCGGCCCTGTCTCCTTCAGGACGGTGCTAAAGAGTTGTTGCGCCTTGGCGGCGCGCGTCTCGGCGGCGTTCGGGAGCGCCGGCGTCTCGCTGGCCTTGGTGTCGGGCTGCGTGGTCTTGGTGTCGGGCTGGACGGGCGGCGGCGTAACCTTCGTGGCCGGGGCCTCGGCCTTCTTCTTGGCCTCTGCTTCAGCGGCCAGGCGGGCTTCTTCCAGTTTGCGCAGCCCCTCGGCCAACTTGCGCTTTTCTTCTTCCAGTTTGGCTTCATCCGCTTTGCGTTTTTCTTCAAGGCGGGCGGCTTCGGCCTTCAATTTGGCGGCGGCTTCGGTGTCGGCTATGGACGGAGTGGACGATATGGACGGTATGGACGGAGTAGAAGCAGTGGAGGCTGCCTGGTTGCCTGGTTTGTCCCCGCCGCCACCAAAAAACAGCGCCAGCACCAGGATCAAGGCACCCACACCCAGCGCGCCGATGGCGATGTACTTGGTTGTAGGGCGATTTGCCAAATCGCCCGGCGGGTGGGGCGGGTTGGCAACCCGCCCTACAGACTGCCGCGCGGCGCCTGGCGATTCCGAGCCGCGCGCGTCAGCAAGCGGTGTTAGTACCGGCGGCCTTGCGCCGGCACCTGCCCGCGCCAGGGGCCGGCGGGACGCCGGCGCTCCCGGCGGGCGGGACGCCCGCGGTACTTTCGCCACGGCCACGCTGGACTTCCCCACATCAATCGCCTGCGACGACGGCATCTTGCCGTCTATCACCAGTTCCAGATCATCCAGCAATTCTTTGCAGTCGCGGTAGCGATCCGCGGGCGCTTTGGCCATCATCCGCTGGATGACCTGCACCACGCCATCGGGGATCTCGTCCCGGATATCCTGCGGATTCGGCAACTGCTCGTTGATGTGCTTCATCATTATGGCCATCGCCGTGGAGGCCTGGAAAGGCGTTTCGCCGGTGACGAGATGATAGAACGTCGCGCCCAAAGAGTAGATGTCCGTGCGCCCGTCAATGTTTTTGTCCCCGTTGGCCTGTTCCGGGCTGATGTAGTGCGGCGTGCCCAGGGCCACGCCCGTTTGCGTATTGAAGGATTGTTCTCCGGCGCCGACGTTCTTGGAAAGGCCCAAGTCTAAAATCTTGACGACGAAACCTTCGGCGAATGTAGCGCAATCCTCCGGATTGCGACGCAAGCCGGAGGGTTGCGCTACAGGGTTGCACAACATGATATTGGCCGGCTTGATGTCGCGGTGGATGATGCCGCGCTCGTGCGCATGCTGGAGGCCCCGCGCCACCTGGAGGACCAGGCCCGTGGCCAGGTCCCACTGGACGAAGTGTTCGCGCTTGAGGAGGGCCTCGAGAGATTCGCCCTCGCAGTATTCCATCACGATGAAGTGATGCCCCAGCTCCTCGCCCACAGTGTAGGCGTTCACGATGTTGGCATGGTTGAGCTGCGCCGTGGCCTGCGCCTCGCGGCGGAAGCGGCTGAGGAACTCGGAGTCGCCCGCGTGCTTCTTGGGCAGGATTTTCAGAGCGACCTTGCGGTTCATCAGCGTGTCTTCGGCCAGATAGACCGCGCCCATACCGCCTTCGCCGAGCTTCTTGATGAGCTTGTAATTGCCGAGCTTCTGGATGCCGCCGGCCTGCTGCGCCTGGAGCTTCTTCTCGATGTTCTCACGGGTAGCGGCTGTAATCACGCCCTGCTGCACAAGCATATCGGCAAGGGAAACCAGGACGCCCTTGGCCGCGCTTTGCGCCTGCGCCGCCTTCGCGGCCTCAAGCTGCTCATAGGATACGACGCCCATCTGTTGGACGCCGCGGGCAAAGGCTTCGTCAGAGACGCTTCCTGGCATGGTGTATCTTTCCCTGCGCACTCAGTACAACGCAGGTATTGTGGAATGCAGGGAACTGCTCGTCAAGCCCCTTTACTATGGTCCCGTCCCTCGATTCCCCGATCTGTCCGAAAGCACCTGTTGTGAACAAATCAAAGCTTAGCGCGGTGAGGAGCGCGGGCCGCTCACCTGGCCGCCATTGGAGTTCATGGGCCGGAACGTGGCCTGCTGGGTACTGCGATAGACGTAATGCCCGCCTCCGGCCTGCACAGCGACCACAAGCACAAGGCCCAGCGGCGTCGCCTTGCGGGTGGCGCTGCTGATGTTCGCGTCCAGAAGAAGGGGGCTCAGGTCCAGGTTGCGCGCTGTGGCGTACAGAAGCACTATGTCATCGGTGACGCTCCGCACTCCCTGCACGCGCAGCACTGACTTGCCGCTGTGCGCGACGCCACTGGGTCCCAGCTTGAACCACACGATCGTCTCCCC
>JBEKKG010001001.1:0-3062 GCA_050010835.1 Planctomycetota bacterium | reverse complement strand
CGGCGACCATCAATCTCTAGGCGTCGCCCCGCAGGCAGCGGGCGCCTTCGACTTGGACCCCACCCAACTCCTCCAGGTGCTGAAAGCCATGCGCGATGAAGGCGTCCTCATAGGAGGCGAACGGCTCACCCCGCCCCCGGCGCTCTTCCTTGGCGCGGTGGTCCACCCCGGTTTGAAGCCGCTGAAGCTCAATATCCTCCAGGTGATGAAGAAGGTGGCTGCCGGCGCGCAGTTCCTGATTACCCAGCCGCTGTGGGACACGGCGGGCTTTGCGGAGTGGGTCAACGCGGTGCGGGATGCGGGGATCCTGGAGCGGGCACAGATTCTGGCCAGCGTCCGGCCTTTGGCGAAAGCCGAGCAGGGCGAGGCGTTCCTGAAGCGGCATAGGTCGGCTGCGATTCCGGATGCGCTGCTGGCGCGGTTGCGCAAGGCCGGCGACCCAGCCAAAGAAGGCGTCGCGGTTTGCGCCGAGCTGGCGGCCAAGGCGAAAGACATCCAGGGCGTGCGCGGCATTCACGTGTTCTCGGGCGGCCGAGAGGATGCGCTGGCGCCTATCCTTGAACAGGCGGGGCTGACACGTGCCTGAACGATACCACATTCATACGGTCCCCACACCGGCCCGCTTTCGCCGCATCGGCAAGTTCGGGACTGCGGACTGCCGCGAGGACTGCTCACGCTGCAAGAACTGCGTGAAGATTCGCTGCCTCTACGGCGTTTACGATGCCGAAGCGGCCCACAACCGCAACGCGGCGGCGCCCTTGCAGCCGGTCTTTGAGTGCAAGGCCTGCCTTTCCTGCGTGCAAGGTTGCACCAAGGGGCTTCTCACGCTCGTGGTGAACCCGGAGTTCCTGGCCCTGGGCGACTCCTACTGGCGGCCGGACATGCTCTCGACGACCTGGGACCAGACCGACAGCGGCCGCATCCCGGTCTCGGGCGCGGGCTATCGCGGGCCCTTCTCCGGCCCCGGCTTCGATGCGATGTGGACCGATATGTCCGAAATCGTCCGCCCTACCCGCGACGGCATCCACGGCCGCGAGTACATCAACACTTCGGTGGATATCGGACCCAAGCCGCTGCGGCTGGAGTTCGACGCCGGCGGCGCCCTGCGGAACAGCGCGTCGCTGCTCGAAGTTCAGATGCCCATACTCTTGGACGCCGCCCCCTGGGGCGACCCGAGCGACGCCATCCTCAAGGCCAGAGTCTCCGCGGCAGTGGCGCTCAAGACCCTGGCCATCGTGCCGGCCCGGGGCCTGAGCGCGGTGGCGGCGGAGCAGAGCCACGCCGTCATGCCGCTGCTTCAAGCCGAAGAAGCACTGGCTCAAGGACCGGCCCTGGCCCAGTACCGCATGGTTGAGCTTGTGGACGGCGCGGCCAGCATCCCGGTGACTAAGAAATTGCAGGAAATTGCCCCGCGTCTTCTGGTGGCGGTGCGGCTGCCCCTCCGGCCCGACGCGGCCAAGCGCGTGCTGGAGCTGCACGCCGGAGGTGTCCGCATCGTCCATCTCTGCGCGGACTTCCACGGGCGGGAGTTGAACGGCGCCACGGGCAAGCGCCCGCGTTTCATCAAGGAAGTATTGCGCGAAGTCCACGGGGCGCTGGTCAAGCAAGGCGTGCGCGATGAGATGACGCTCATCGGCAGCGGCGGCATTGCCTTGGCCGAGCACATGGCCAAGGCGGTCATCTGCGGCGCTGACCTGGTGGGCGTGGACATTCCCTTGCTCGTCGCCCTCGGCTGCCGGGTCTGCCCAGGCGGTTGTAGGGCAGGCTTCCAGCCTGCCCAGGACAGGCAAGATGCCTGTCCTACGAACGAAGGCTGTCCGGTTGGGCTAGGCGCGGTCGAGTCGCCCTACGCGGCCCAACGGATGGTCAACCTGATGGGCGCCTGGCATAGCCAGTTGATCGAGGTTCTCGGCGCAATGGGCATGCGGGAGGTGCGCCGCCTGCGCGGCGACGTGGGGCGCGCGATGTTCATTGAGGACCTGGAGCGCGATGCCTTCAAGGAACTGGTGCGGTGTCCGTCCACCCTCTCCCCCGTGGGGAGAGGGCCGACGTGAGCGAAGCGAACGCGGGGTGAGGGGGCGACGACCAGCGTGGAGTCTCCCCCTCACCCGGCGCTAAAGCGCCACCCTCTCCCCACAGGGGAGAGGGTAAACGAGAGCGGACAAGGGACAATGAGCACGGTGATGCAAGCGGTTCGACGCGGCACGATTCGGCAGCCGCCTCAGATTGAGGTGCCGCGCCAGGTCCGCCCCGCCCCCGACAGGTATCGCAACCCGATCGGGAGGTACAAGGTGACCCGCAGCGCGGCTTGCGCCGCTTGCGGGCAGTGCGTGAAGCTCTGTCCCCACGGCGTGCACCAGAAGCCGGCGGGCTACCGCTTTACGCTGCGGCCGCACGATCATCTCTGCATCGGGCCGGAGTGCGCGCAGACGGACCACTACTGCATTGCGCGCTGCCCGCGCAAAGCGCTGGCGCTCGCGCGCAACCCGACGGCCGACATCCTGGGCGATCCCCGCTGGACCTCGGACTTGATCCTGTCTACGTGGTACGAGGCCGAGACCGGGCACGCCCCGCCGGGCGGGCTGGAGTACCGCCATGGCGCCTCGGGCGGCGGCTTCGACAAGCTGCGCTTCCGCTTCCCCGAGAAGCCGCCCTGCGACGTGGATCCAGCCGAAGTTGACACCACTCTGGATCTCAACCGCCGCAATGACGGGCGCCCCAAGCTGCGCATAGACATTCCCGTCTACGGCGGCGGGATGTCGTTCGGCTCGGTCAGCATCCACGCCATCCTGGCCAAGGCCCGGGCGGCGGTAGCCTGGAACTCCTTCACCTGCACGGGCGAGGGCGGGTATCCGGACCGCCTCCAGCCCTACGACGACCACGTCATCACCCAGGTGGCGACGGGGCTTTTCGGCGTCCGCGAAGAGACCATCCAGCGGGTCCGCATGGTCGAGTTCAAATACGCCCAGGGCGCCAAGCCCGGCTTGGGCGGCCATTTGCTCGGCGACAAGAATACGCCCGACGTGGCCCGCATGCGCGAGGCCGTCGTGGGCAACGCCCTC
>JBEKKG010001000.1:0-3064 GCA_050010835.1 Planctomycetota bacterium | reverse complement strand
ATTGGGGTTGGCCCGGATCTGCCGGCAGACCTCCAGCCCGTTCTGCTCGCCCGCATGGTCCAGGTCCACCAGCACCAGGTCGAAGGACTCCGCGGCCACCGCCGCCAGCGCCTCTTCGCGGGTTGCGGCGGCCCGGACCTGGAAGCCGCCCTGGGAGAGCAGCGTGGCTTCCTCGGAGGCCGTCTTCTCAGGGCCGGCAAGCAGCAGGATGCGGCCGATGGGTTCCTGGTTTTCAGGCACTGCCAGCCTCCTGTTGCAGCGTGGCCTTGAAGCTCTGGCCTGCCGCGAGCTGCAGCGGCCACTGCAGGACGACAGACGAGCTTTGGTACACCGCTTCAAAACCGCCTTCCGACTGCGACACCGTGCGCACCGGGCTGACCAGCACCTGCGCAGGGGGGCTGGCCCGGAGCGTCAGCGCCAGGTGCAGCCACTGGTCTTTCAGCCCCACGCAGCCCAGGACGCCGAAGTCCGCGGCGGTGCTCAGGTTCCCGGCGTTCTGCGACTTCTCGTGGTAATAGTACCTGTCAAAGGCAACGCCGGCCAGCAAGCTGTAGTTCATCTCCACGCCAAAGAACCCGTCCACGGGCGGGCCTTCGAGGTGCTCCACCGTGTAAGCCACCTCGTAGGCCGCGCGGTCCGAGACGGCAATGCGCTTGCTGACCTTGAGTTTCGCGCCGCTCCACGTCCCGCGGCGCGACAGTTCCACGCTGACGTTCCCGGGCCGCGGCCGGTCTTCGCTGGCCGCGCTCTTGATGCGCCGCTGCCGCTTCGGCAAGCCCGTCACGTCCACATTGTAGCCTCCTTGGCGGAAGCCGGGGTCGCTGGGCGGGTTACCCGAGAGCAGGTGCGCGGGCGTCAAGGCCACGCTGCTGAGATGGTCCACCAGGCTTTCCCGCAGATAGCTGTCGTATTGCAGCAGCTCCAGCAACCCGGACTGCTTGGCCAGCACGAGGTCGTGGATGCTGGCTGCCGGCACCGCGTCGCCGACCACCGCGCAAGCGACCTTGTCGTGGTAAGCTTCGTAGCGGCGCGAGAAAGTGTCGCCCACGTTGAACTCGAGATCGCGCAGATCGAACTCGTACAGGTGGCCGCCGCGGCTGGGGTGCAAGTACAGCGCCAGGTGTGGATTGCCCAGTTTCACTTCCGGCTCGCCGTCAAAGTCGAAGTCCTTGACCACGCCACTGAGCGCCGGCGCCTCCGCGGCCTCGTCGGCGAGCTTGTCAGCCCGGATCAGTTCGCGGTACACGGCGCAGCGCAAGTGCGGCAGATACAAGCCGCCGAAGACGCCGTGCCAGTAAGGACAGTTGCACTGCCCGCGGAACAGGTGCGTGCGCGCTTTCTCGGTCCGCTTGTCCTTGGCGGGCAGGCCGTCTATCTTCTCGCTGACTTCCATCATCTTGGCGTACAGGCGGTTGGCCTCGGCGTACTTCACCTTGAAGGCGCGCCAGTTTCCGCCTTTGACCAAGGGCATGATATTCTGAATCCGCCAGTCGTTCCACAGCGCCTGGTCCTGCTTGAGGCCGTGTACGGCCTTTTCATAGGAAGCCAGCCGCTTGGCGGGCAAGACCCATTCAGTCATCTCCCGATAACTGTTCTCCGGCAGGCACACCCCGCCCACCGGACCGACCTGATCGTAAGCGTCGCCCAGTGTGGAACAACTGAGCCAGCCCTCGCTCTGCGCCGCCGCCAGGGCCTCCAGGAAGCGCCGCAGCCAGCCGTCCGTGTAGACGTGCTTGTAGGTCTTGGGCCAGACGCCGAATTTCTCGCCGTCGTCGGCGTAGCACACCACCCGTTCGCCTTCCGCCGGCAGGAGCGAGCGCAGCCACTGGATGCACTCCTCGACCGTGGCATAGGGAATCAGATAGCGCAGCTTCTCGGCGGCCGGGTAGACCTGCACGATGCGGCCCTGGTCCTCGGCCACGAAACCGCCGGTCAGTTCGTTCTCCTCCAGCCCCGCGGCCCTGAAGTGGTTGTCGTCCAGAGTCAGGTACTGCACGTTCGCGTCAGCCAGGTCCTTGACCAGCGCCGGTTCCCAGACCCGCTCGGGCAGCCAGAAACCGCGCGGCCGCGCGCCGATGCGGTTCTCGATATAGGCGGCCATGCGCGCAATCTGCCGGATGCGGTCGTGGGAGGGCAGCATGGTCATGATCGGCTCATAGAGCCCGCCGCCGATCACCTCCCACTTTGCGATGCCGGGGCCGCCGGGGCCGCTTCTTTTGGGCTTGCAGTGGCGCCGCAGGCGGTCAAAGAACTCAGGGTGATGCTCCTCGATCCATTCCAGCAGGCACCCGGAGAAATGGTTGCTCAGGGCGATTTGCGGAAACTGTTCAAAGAGCTCGGTATAGGGCTGATAGCTCATCTGGTAGGCTTCTTCGATGACCTTGTCGAAGTTGCCCACCGGCTGATGCGAGTGCAGCACGCACACAAACCGGATTCGGCCTGCCATAGAAACCCTCCTGGGCGCCTGCTCCAGCACGCAGCAGGCTATGGGCAAGAGACTAAGCGCAGAACGCAAAACGTAAAACGCTTTTCCGTGTGCAATTTCACCTGATCTCTACAACCGCTTCGCCGGCAGCCAGCATTTGCAGAGCTTGGGGCAGCGCTTCAGTTAGAATGCGCCGCAGATTCGCATTGGATGTATTACCACAGGTCAGCCAGAGGACTTGGGGCGGCTGGCCATGTTGCGGGACAAGGTGTGGGAAATCTGCATCCTTTGTCAAGACAACAGCTTTGGCGATGCGGGCTGCCTGGAAAATAGGAAAGTCCTTGGCATCACGCAATCCGAGCTCGCGGAGGTGCACCGCCTTAACGCCGAAGGTACGGGCAAGCCACGGAGCCAGGGCCTGGGAGAGATGCGCATCAACCCAGACGGTCATGCGGCAACCACGGGATGGTCAACGAGCTTTGAGGCGTATTGCACACAGGCCTTTATGTCGGCCATCTCCAGATCCGGCAACTCGTCCAGTATCTGGTCGTTCGTCAGTCCTGCGGCAATCAAGTCCAGCACGTCGGTCACGCGAATCCGCATGCCGCGCACACAGGGACGCCCCCCGCACTGTTCCCG
>JBEKKG010000999.1:0-3065 GCA_050010835.1 Planctomycetota bacterium | reverse complement strand
ACCGGCAGCGGCGTCCTGGCGCCCGCGCGCTTCCTGATTTCCTTTGCGGTGCTCATCGTCCCCACGGCGCTGATGGGCGCGACGCTGCCGGTTCTGTCTCACTTCCTGGTACGGACAAAGAGCGGGCTGGGCCGCACGGTGGGGGCGCTGTATGCGCTCAACAGCCTGGGCGCCGTGGCCGGGGCCGCCAGCGCAGGATTCGTGCTGCTTCCGCAACTGGGGAAGATACACACCAACGTCGTGGCGGTGGCCTGCAACATTACATTGGGCCTTCTGGCTATTGCGTTCGGGAGCCGCGGCCAGTTTGGCGTGCCCATTTCCGAAACCACCCAGGATGGGAGCGCCGGCGTCCCCGCCGGCACAGGAGCCACGGGCGCCCCCGCCCGTGGTTCAGCGGGCGAGGCGCCCGCCGCTCCTTCGGAGGACCTTGCGCCCCTGTCGCCGGCGGGCGTCAAGGCCGCGGTCGTGGCTTTTGGCGTCACGGGCTTTGCGGCCATGGCGACGCAGATCGGTTGGACGCGGGCGATCAGCCTGTGTACAGGCTGTTCGACTTACGCCTTCAGCCTGATCGTGGCGGTGTTCATTCTGGGGTTGAGCCTGGGCGGCATGTGGGGCGCGCGGGCCGCGCCGCGTACGCGCGATCCCTTGGGCCTGCTGGCGCTCGTCCTGCTGCTGATCGGTCTGCTGAACATGGTCGTGGCTGCGCTGCTCGGCTACGGCCCCTACTTTTTCTTCCTGCTGCTGGCCTGGTGCAAGCAATGGGATTGGGGCGTATTGCTGGCGGTGCAGGCCCTTGGGATTGCGCTGCTCATTATCCTCCCGACGGTTCTCATGGGCGCCACCCTGCCCCTGACGCTCCAGGTGGCATCGCGGTCAGCCGCCAGTGTGGGGCGGACAGTGGGCACAGTCTACGCGATCAACACTCTGGGTGCGATTCTAGGGAGCTTTTTGGGCGGCTTGGTGCTGTTGCCCTTGCTCCTGACACAGACTCTGCTGGAAGCGATGGCTTTGCTGTACGTTTTTCCCGGGCTGTTGCTTTTCTGGCTGTCGCACAGCCGGCGCGAGAAGCGCATGTTTTGCAGGTTCGGGATCGTTCTCGCCTTGCTGTTTTTCACCACCGTTCTGAGCCGGCCTTGGGACAAGATGCTGATGAGCAGCGGGATGTATCTGATGCGCAACCTGGGGGCTGTCAAAGCGGCGCAGGAACTGCGGATCAGGGAGGCCTTGCCGGATCCCAGCAAGGACGGCACCGTGCTCTACTTCCAGGAGGGCGCCGAAGGAAATGTGGCCGTCTGGCAGATGCCGCAAGGGCTTTCGCTGCACGTGGGCGGGAAGCCGGATGCGACCAGCTACGGCGATATGCCAACTCAGGTCTGTCTCACGCTGGTGCCGGAGCTGCTCCACGAGAGCGGCCCCGAGGAGGTGCTGGTCATCGGCCTGGGCTCAGGCGTCAGCGCCGGGTGCGCGCTTGAGCTGGAGACGGTGAAGCATGTGGACGTGGTCGAGATGTCGCGGCAGGTGGTTGAGGCCTCCTGGTTCTTCCGGAAGTATAACGGGCTGGCTTACCCGAAAGAGGAGCCGTGTCTGCCCAACACGCCCAAGCTGGAGCTGATGCTCAACGACGGCCGCAACCATCTGCTGCTTTCCAGCCGCAAATACGACGTGATTTCCAGCGAGCCGTCCAACCCCTGGATAACAGGGATCGGCAACCTTTTCACCAAGGAGGCCTTCGAGCTGGCGCGGAGCCGCCTGAAGCCTGGCGGCATCATGTGCCAGTGGCTCCAGAGCTACACCTTGGAGGACACGCATTTCTACAGCGTCTTCCGGACTTTCAGCGAGGTCTTCCCGCACATCCAGTTGTGGAATTGCCACACCGGCGACTACCTGCTGATCGGCTCGGAGGACAGGATCCGCATCCCCGTCCGGCGCCTGGAGCAGCGCCTGGCGCAACCGGCCGTGCGGGCGCGGCTCGAACGCGTACACTTCGATACGCCCTTTGAGTTCCTGGCCTGTTTCCTGGGCGAGGAGGACGTTCTAAGCGCACAAGCCGCCAGCGCGCCTCTGCATACGGACGACAATATGCTCCTCGAATTCCAGGCGCCGCGCGCCCTCTACATGCTGCGACAAAGCTTCAAGGGCGCCGCTATCGCTCCCTATCTGGACCCTACTCTGGACTTCAGCGGCCTGAAACTGGAAGAGCGCGCTGAGTTCGGCCGGGGGTTGGACCTGGCGATCAGCGCCCGGGAACACACCCGCCACGGCGAACTCCTGGCCAGGGATGCCCACAATGACGCGGCCTTCGCCCTGGCGCCTTACCAGTTCCTGGCCGTTGAGCGCAAGAACATAAGGGACGAGGCCGAGGCCGACAGACTGAGATTGGGCTTGCCAGCCAAGCCCAAGCCCGATCCCGCTGCCGCCGTGAAGATTCTTACCCAGGTCCAAAACCGCTCCCAGTACGTGCTCTGGTCCCGGCCGGCCATGAACCATGCGCTGGCGGATGACGCCGCGCGCCTGATAGAAGCAGGGGACGCGGCGGGGGCCTTGGCGCAACTGGACAGAATTGATGCGTCGGACCGGAGCGACTGGACGTTCTTGCGCGCCCGCGCGTTATTGCTCGCCAAGGACTATGACAGGGCCTTGGCGCAGGTCACTGAGGCGGGCTACCTGGGGTTCAATCCCCTGGAATGTACTTTGCTCGCGGCCGATATTCTCGTCAAAGCCGGCAGGCCGCCGGATGCTCTTGCCACCCTGAACAACATTCTGGAATGGTTCATGCTCAGCGACGACTCGCTGGTCTCTTTGCGCGCTGCCGGGGTGCCTGAACCGGTGTTGTCAAAGCTCAACGCCCTGAAGAACAAGGAGTTCAAGACTGAGCAGCAACTGTCGCAGGCACTCACCAATCTCCTTGACAAGGCTGAACTGGAACGTTTCCAGAGCCTTGTGTGGAACCATGTCAGCATTCTCGACAACCCCGTCGCCAGGGCTGACAAAGCGGCCGCCCCACTCTGGCATAAGAAGGCAGAACTGCTGTGGGCCGCAGAACGTCTCGGCGAGGCCTGGAGAGC
>JBEKKG010000998.1:0-3066 GCA_050010835.1 Planctomycetota bacterium | reverse complement strand
GGCCCAGAGCTTCGAGCCGCAACTGGTGCAGCTCCGCAAGCTCCTTGCGGATGGGCAGGATGTTCATGCCGCCGCCGCCATAAAGCCGCGCGGAGAGCGGGATGCCCAGCCGCTCGGCTTCCTTTGTTCTCCAGCCCATCGCCTCCCAGGCCGTGACGCTGAACGAGTCCGCGTGATTGGCAGGCTGCGGCCACATCTCGATGCGGAAGTTGTTCTGGGCACAGAAGGCCAGATCCTCGGCGGGATCTTCTTTCTGTTCAGCCGTCCCCGGCGCCTCGACGCCGTAGAATCCCCAGCCATACCTGTCAAAACGGTCCAGGTACTGCGGGTACTTCAGGGCTGTGACGATCTTGGACGCATCCTTGATGCCGAGTGTTTCTGGTGTCTGCAGCAGGTTCTTGAGGCCACTGGCGCTGCCCGTCGAGACCACGTATCCCGTGTTGCCCACGACGAAGCCTGAATAGCTCGCGCCACCCGCCACGCTAATGAGCGGGTAACGTCTGCCCTTTATCTCCAGTTCCTCGCGCCGCACGCCGGGCGAAAGCGTCAGATCGGCCAGCAACTTCCCAATGGTGATTGACGCCTTCTCGCGATTCTCGGCGCCAAACGTCCAGAGATCGTAGGCGCCGTCCGCGCTCTCGAGCGTCTGGAACGAGACCTTCAGAGTTCCATAGCCCCGCAGTCTCTTAGAGATGGGACCGGCGGCCTTGTGCTTATCGCTGCCACTGTCCCGCGATGAATCGCAGGATGGCAGCAAGCATAGACTGGATAAGAGAACCAATGGAACCAAGAGCCCCTGTTTCGCCGTCATCGAATCATTCCTCTCCGGTGTCCCCAATGCACCCTGCCGTAAATCCACCACTCTGCGCTCCTCTGCGTCCTCTGCCGTGAGAAATCCGGCCCAACACGATGAAGTCCCAGATAAGTTCCGTTGCTCCAAGTCCTCAAAATACTGGCCTTTTAGGGATAGACTCAAGATATAATAGGGATCGTTTCAAGATATAATAGGGATCGCTTAGAGATATAATAGGGATCGAATCACGATATATTGGGGATAGTATCAGGAGAAGATAACGATATAACAAGGAGGTAATAACGATATAATAAACGTGCATAAGCATTGAGGCACAGAGACACAGAGTAAGGACTCTGTGGGTTTGATTCTTGAAAAGCATAAAACCCTCCGTTCTCTGTGCCTCTGTGTCTCTGTGGTTCCTGTTCAATCCAAAGCCGCACCGGACCATCCACCGTTCAAACAACATCCCCCTATAATACATACGAGTGTGGCGCGGCGAAGTCAAGGACAAAATTAAAAAAATCCGGAAATTCGGGGTTGTAGGGCAGGCATCTTGCCTGCCCGGACAGGCTGGTAGGACAAGCTTTCTAGCTTGTCCGGGCAAGCTGGAAAGCTTGCCCTACGGTTTCGAGACGGCCTGGAGGCAGAGATTGAGATACCGTTCCTCCTGTTCGCGGGCGAGCTTGGCTTTGGCGTCCTGGGGCACGGGCTGGGCCTTGACGAGATCAAGTTCCTTCTGGAATTCCATGGCGGCGGCGGCGCGCGGGGGACTGACACCAATTTCCGGCTGTTTGGAAATTGGCTGTCTGTCCCCCGCCCCCGAAGAAGAACTTTTCCCGCGCTTCGCGCGGAACGGCAAAGGGCAAAAGAGCAAAGGGTTAGGGAGTCCGGGACGCCGCCGCCACCACCACCCGAAAAGCGAAGCTGACGTTCCGGCCGTCAGGATGGCACCTGAAGCGGCTAGCCGCCCGGCAGCCCAGCGGAAAGTAGAACCACGAGCCGCCGCGCAACACGCGAACGGCGCCAGCCGCAGGCCCAGTCGGATCTGTCGCTGGCCCCACCTCGTACTCTTTGTACCAGTCCGCGCACCACTGAAAAACATTGCCATGCATGTCGTACAAGCCCCACCCGTTCGCCTCCTTTCCTCCAACAGCATGAGCCTTGGCCCACGAATTCCCGCTCACCCAGCCCGCGCGGCACAGATCGTCGTCCCCATCGCCAGTATAGAACCGCGTCGTGGTTCCTGCCCGGCAGGCGTACTCCCATTCTGCTTCCGTGGGCAAACGAACCGTCCAAACCCGTACCGCAGGCGTCTCGCCTGCAACGGTTACGGCAGGCGGGACGCCTGCGGTACGCACCGTTGCCTTCCTGCAGAACTCCTGCGCATCGTTCCACGAGACCTGTTCGACCGGATTCTGCGCACCCTTAAAGTCACTCGGGTTATTCCCCATGACCTGCTGATATTGCTCCTGTGTAACCTGGTACATGCCCATGTAAAACGGCTTGGTGATCGTCACCTCATGCTGCGTCTCGTCACCTTGGTGGTCCTTCTCGGTCTCCGGGCTGCCCATCATGAACTTGCCGGCGGGGATGAGTAACATTTCCAACTTCACGCCGCTGCCGAGGTCCAGCTCGAGCGCCTTGCCCGCGGCCAGCGCTTTCTGGAAACGCTGTTGCGCCTTGATTCTCTCGGCGTCACGCGCATCCTTCTCCTTCTCCTCCGGTGTTCGGCGCTCCCGCGCCAAGGCTTCGTCCGCGCGGCGTCGCGCCTCCAGCGCATCCTCGGCGTCCTTCCTCGCCTTGGCCTCCGCCACGGCGCTTTGCTTCGCCGCCTCTTCGTTGGCGCGCGAGACCCTCAGCGACGCATTTAACTGCGCGTTGTACCACACTCCTCCGCTGATCGGCGAAACAAGCGCCAAAGCGGTGACGCCGATCAGCGCCGCTGCCGCGGGCCGCCGTTTGGCCCACTTGGCGGCTTTCTCCCACGGGCTGGAAGCCCGTGCCACAATCGGCTCGTGGTTCAGGAAGCGCCGCAGGTCGCTGGCCAGTTCGTGGGCGCTGGCGTAACGCTTTGCAGGCTCTTTTTGCAGGCATTTGAGGCAGATGGTCTCCAAGTCCGCTGGAATCCGCTTGCGCAGCGTGCTCGGCAACTGCGGTTCTTCGTTCAAGACCTTGTGGAGGATCCCCAGCGAGGTCTCACCGCGGAACGGCGGCTGGCCGGTGAGCGTGTGGTAGAGGATCGCGCCCAGGGCGTACACGTCCGCCAAAGG
>JBEKKG010000997.1:0-3071 GCA_050010835.1 Planctomycetota bacterium | reverse complement strand
CCGCAGTGGGGACCGTGTCCATCGAAGCCAAACACGAAGGCGGGGAAGTGGTGATCACCATCAGTGACGACGGCCGCGGGCTGGACCGCGGCAAGATCCTGGCCAAGGCCCTGGAAAGGGGCCTGGTCCGCGATCCCAACGGGTTGCGCGACAGAGACATCTTGAACCTGATCTTCGAGCCGGGGTTTTCGACCGCGGAAAAAGTCACGGATGTCTCCGGCCGCGGCGTCGGCATGGACGTGGTGAAGAAGAACATTGAAAAGCTGAAGGGGCGCATCGAGCTGCGCAACAAGCTGGGCGTGGGCCTGGCGGTGGTGCTGCGCCTGCCCCTGACGCTGGCCATCATCAACGGCATGCTGGTGCGGGTGGGCCCCGCGCGTTACATGCTTCCCATGCTCTGCATCCGGGAGTCCTTCCGCCCGGAGCTCGAACAGATCACCATCACACCGGACGGGCAGGAGTTGGTGCGGGTGCGCAACGAGCTGATCCCGGTCCTGCGCCTGCACCGGGTGTACGGAACCAAGCCGGACCACGAGAAGCTCGAAGAGGGCATTCTCATTGTCGTCGAGGGCGCGGACGGGGTGCTGGCCCTGTTCGCCGACGAGATCCTGGACCAGCAGCAGACCGTCATCAAGGGCCTGGCAGCGTACCTCGCGCGGGCCGGCCACGCGCGCGGCATCTCCGGCTGCACGATACTGGGCGACGGCGAGGTCAGCCTGATCCTGGACGTGCGCGGGCTGGCGGGCGAGGAGCGGGCGGCAGGCTGAAGTGACCGTGCACCCTCTCCCCCGTTGGGAGAGGGTAAACACATGCAGTCTGAAGACGGCGGAGGCGGGCCTATGAATGAGAACCGGGCTAGAGAGGACCTCGAAGAGGAACTGTTGGAGGACGAGGAGGAAGATGCGCAGAAGGACAAGTACCTGACCTTCCGCATCGTCAACGAGGACTACGCGATTGAGATCGCGCACGTGACCGAGATCGTGACGGCGCAGAAGATCACCGAGGTGCCGGACATGCCCGAGTACCTCAAGGGCGTGATCAACCTGCGCGGGCAAGTCGTGCCCGTGGTGGACGTGCGCACGCGGTTCAGGCTGCCGCCGCGCCCGTACGACGAACGGACTTGTTTCGTGGTGGTGCGTTTGCAGGACCTCAACGTGGGTCTGGCCGTGGACACCGTGTGCGAAGTCCTGATCATTCCGGCGGCCCAGGTTTCGCCGCCGCCTAAGCTGAGTAAAGGCCCCGGCAGCCGGTACGTCAAGGGCCTGGGCAAGTCGGGCGATACGGTCAAAATCCTGCTCGACGTCGGGAAACTGCTCTTGGACGCCGAGATGGAACAGATCAGCGCGTTGCAGGCTTAGGACGCAGAAAGAGGGGGGACCAGACCATGTTCAGTAAAATGACACTGCCCGTCAGGCTGGGGGTGGGCTTCGGCGCTCTGATTGTTCTGGTGGCGGCCATTGGCATATCCGGGTGGCGCGGATTAGCCGGCATCTCAGGCAGTGTCAAAGTGTTGAACCTGAGTTCGGAGTGCCTGGATCGCCTTAACGTTTGCACCGGGTTGCAGCACGAGTTCGCGCTGAAAGGATTCGAGAAGGACGAGGGCGAACGGAAAAGCGCGGCGGAGAAGTGGCGGGACTGCTACGAACTGCTCCATGCCGACTTCGAGGCGATGGCCGAATCCGCCGGCCTGGACAGCGCTTACAAGCGGCAGGCGAACGAGGCCTCAAGGGAAGTCGAAAAGTACAGAGTGGCTTTCGATGGGCTGGCTGCGGCGCGTCTCGAAAAGAAGAAGGGCACGGATGACTGGAAGAAAACCGGCGACAGCCTCACCGCGGAGATGCACAAGATCCTTGGGCAGGCCATTGTTCCCGAGAGCGGCAGGGCCGACCAGTCAAAGGAGGCAACCACTTTGCAGAACCGGTCCCCGATCTCATCCCGGCTGCACGAAGACGTGTTTGAGACCTTCCTGCTGTTGCGCGTCAGGGCCTACCAATTCATTCACTTAGAGGGCGACAAACAACGCGACGATTACACCGCGCAACTCGAAGTCTTCAAGGCAGGGGTCGAGAAGTGGGCCGAACTGGCCAAGGGCAAGCCGGAGCTCGAACCGGTGGCGGTGAAGTTACAGGAGTACCAGCGCGAATACGCCGCCGCCGGGGAAGTGTTCCAGCGCGGGCTGGCGGTGGAACGGCAATCCGTCGGCGAACTGAAAGGCGCTGCCGGCAGGATTGTGGCCACGACGAACGAACTGCAAAAAGCGGTGCGCGACGACCTGAAGGGCGTTATCGCCACTACCAATTCGCTGGCCCTGGCGCTGGCGCTGGGCGGGATCATCCTGGGAATTTTCCTGGCTGTGGTGTTGACGCGCGGGATCATGGGGCCTGTGGCGCAACTCACCAGGGCCGCGCAAAGTATGGCCCGCGGGGACTTCTCCCAACAGGTTCAGTATGAATCTGACGACGAAATCGGCCGCATGGCCAGCGCCTTCAATGAGGTGGCGCAAACGCAGTACGCCAAGACCCAGTCGGCGGACAGCATTGCCGCGGGCGACCTGACCGCCGATTTCACGCCGAAATCCGAGCAGGACAGCCTGGGCCAATCGCTGCGCCTGATGGTCGCGAACCTGCGCCGCCTGATCGCCGAGGTCAACGAAGGGGCGCTCCAGGTGGCCTTGGGCTCCGAGCAGATCAGCAGCGCCAGCCATTCGCTGTCCGCGGGCGCGACGGAGCAGGCGGCTTCGATTGAGCAGATCAGCAGTTCCATGACGGAGATTCGCGGCGTGACCAAAAACACGGCCGAGAACGCGGCCCAAGCCAACAAGCTCACCGGCCTGGCGCGGGACACCGCCGAATCCGGCAACAAACAGATGGAGGGCCTCGTTTATGGCATGGGCGAGATCAGCGTGGCCAGCCAGGAAATCGGCAAGATCATCAAAATTATTGAGGACATCGCTTTTCAGACCAATCTGCTGGCGCTGAATGCGGCGGTCGAGGCTGCGCGCGCCGGCCGCCACGGCAAAGGCTTTGCCGTGGTCGCGGAGGAAGTGCGCAATCTGGCCAACCGCAGCACCA
>JBEKKG010000996.1:0-3072 GCA_050010835.1 Planctomycetota bacterium | reverse complement strand
GCCCGTGGCAGGCCGGCAGGGCGCGAGGACGAAGGCGGGCGGGACGCCCGCGGTACGCTCTGGGCCACGCATTTACTGACATGCACCCGTGAGCCGCCTGAGGGCGATTCTCCGCTGGACAAGTCGCAGAAACATAGCAGTGTGGTGGCTCGCAAAGGAGTTGGCGCGCGAACCAGCAGACATTTGGCCGTCATGAAGTCCGTTGAGCCAGATGCCCGAAAAGTTCTTGCCTGCCTTGTTGTTTTTGAGTTGACGACTACTGGTAAAATGAACTGGTAATGTTCACAACGCAATACATTGTGTCATGATGACTTGCGTATGGCTTGTCTTCGCACAGGGGAGAGGGGCAACGGAAAGTGACAATGAAGACCATCCATCTCATCTTCAACGCGCACATTGATCCCATCTGGCTGTGGCCGTGGCAGGCGGGGTTGGATGCGGCCCTCGCTACCTGCCGCAACGCCTGCGACAGGCTGGATGCGCACAAGGACTTCTACTTCAACCGCGGCGAAGCCTGGGTCTATGCGCAGATCGAGCGCCTTGATCCGGAGTTGTTCGAGCGCATCCGGCGGCACGTGGCCGGCGGACGGTGGAGCATCGTGGGGGGCTGGCTGATTCAGCCGGACTGCAACCTGCCCAGCGCCTGGGGGATGAAGCAGCAGATCGAGCTGGGCCAAAAGTACTTTCTGGAGCGGTTCGGCATCTTCCCCCATACGGCCTACAATGTGGACTCCTTCGGCCATGCGGCTTGCCTGCCGCGCCTGATGAGTGAAGCGGGCCAGACGCACTACGTGATGATGCGCCCGCAGGAACATGAGTTGGCCCTGCCCGCGCGCCTGTTCCGCTGGCGCGGCTACAAAGACGGGCCGGAAATCGTCACTTTTCGCATTGCCGGCGGCTACTGCGTGGGGCAGCTCACGCTGGAGCATCTCCGCCGCGCCACTACCGAGCTTCCCCCGGGCCTCGAACATACTATGTGCTTCGCGGGCCTCGGCGACCACGGCGGCGGGCCCACGGAAAAACAGATTGCCTGGTGCCGGGAAAGCGCGCTGGCGCTGGAAGGCTGGAAGCTTGAGTTCTCCACACCTGAGCGCTTCTTCAGAGCCATCGAGCCGCAGACCGCTTCCCTGCCCCTGGTGACCGGCGAACTCCAGCATCACGCGATCGGCTGCTACACCGTGCACCGCCAGGTGAAGACCGGCGTGCGGCGCGCCGAACACCTGCTGCGGCAAGCGGAGATCGTGCGCGCGCACTTGCCGTTGCGCTTCCGCGGGCCGGGCAAGCTGGAGGAGGCCTGGGAGCGCGTTTGCTTCAACCAGTTTCACGACACGCTGGGCGGCACCTGCATCCCTTCGGCCTACGCGCAGGTGGGCGCGCAACTCAGTCATGCCGCAGCCCTGGCCGACGACGAAATCCACGGGGGCCTGCGGCGCCTGTTGAACGCACTGCCCGGCGATCCGCGCCAGCGCATGGTCTTCTTCAACGCCTCGGACGAAGAGTTCGACGGCTACGCGTACTTCGAGCCGTGGCTGGAGTGGGGCAAGTGGGGGCCGGGTTGGCGCGTGCTGGATGAGCAGGGCCGCGCGGTCCCGTGCCAGACCATGCACCCTGAAGCCTCCTGCAACGGGCTGACGCGCCTGGTGCTGCGCCTCTCTGCGGCGCCGGGGCAACTGCGGGTGTTGAGGATTGATCCGGACATCAACGCCCCTCCCCCTGCCCCCTCCCGCAAGGGGAGGGGGGAAGCGATCAAGACCGCGCCTGCGCGCATTGCGGGTACTGGCGCGGCAGTGAACTTGAGCGGCCAAGGCAGCTTATCGTTCGGGCAAGTGCGCGTGCCGCTGCCGCACTTGGAGTTGCTGCCTGATCCCTCCGACACCTGGTCCCACGGCCTGGACCGCTACGCCGCGGGGCCTGGCGCCAAGGCGCGCTGGAAAGCGCCCGTGGTAGTGGACACCGGCCCGCTCATGGCCTCGCTGCTCCAGCACGGCATCATCGGCAGGAGCGCGCTCACGGCGGAGTACCGGGTCTTCGCCGAGGAGCGTTGTGTTGAGATGCGGCTGCGGGTCCACTGGGTAGAGAAGCGCAAGATACTGAAACTGGTCTGGCCGCTGAAGAACATCGTGAAGCGCTGGGACGGGGTGATGGGCGGCGAACTGGAGCGTCCCTGCGACGGCAAAGAACGCCCCCTGCGCGACCGCACTTTGCTGGAAACCTGGCACGGGCGCCGCGCGGGGGTGGTTTGTCCCGACGTGTTCGCTCTGGACTGCGACAAGACGCGCCTGCGCCTGACGCTGCTCCGCAGCGCGCTCATGGCGCACCACGCGCCTCACCCGGGCGACGCGGCGCGTTTCACGGTGTCGGATCAAGGCGAACATGAGTTCCGCTTCCAGTTCCACCGCGGCAAACACGTCACGGGCCAACTGCTCGATCGCCAGGCTTTCATGTACCAGCGCCCGCTGGCTGCGGCCGACCTGACGCGCGGCATGCCGGCAAGGATGGATCTTTAAGAGTCAGCGAACGATTCTGGAATTGTCATCGGGCAGTGCTATAATCTGTCTGGTCCGCTCGTTTCTGGCAGCGGACCATTGCGATTGGCGGGCTTCGCCCCATGTTGATTTACTTTTGCGAAAAATGTAAAGCGCGCATTCCGCCGGCGGAGCTCGAAGCGCACACTGCCCTTGTCCTTGACGCTGAGAACAACAAGGCGTTGTGCTCTATGTGCGCCGCGGCGGCCAAGCCCTCCGGACGGGCCGCCATAAGACAATCGCCGGCAACAGGCGTCGCTACTGGCGCGGCACGGTATTCAAGTTCGAGGTTCCGGGCCATGCCCCCCCCTATGAAGGAAGCGGGCGGGCCGGACGCTGCAGGAGCCCAAGCCGGAGAAGACGAGCCGGTCCTCGAGGAAATCGCGCCCGCGCCGCTGGATGCCCGCGCGCGCAACAAGAAACTTGCGATCCTGGTTGGCGCGGGCGGCCTGCTGGTGTTCGTAGCCGGGTTGTACGTTGCGCTGAGACCGAGCGGGAGCGACGCGCCCGGCGGGGACGCCACGGCCGCCACGCAGGGCACGGAAGC
>JBEKKG010000995.1:0-3075 GCA_050010835.1 Planctomycetota bacterium | reverse complement strand
GACTTCCTCCCTGGCGCCTATGTCGTTCACGACCAGCTCCACGTGCGCGGCGGGCATCAAGTAACGTGGCAGGTAGACGGAGTGGACGTGCCCAACACGAATATCGCCAGCAACGTCGGCCCGCAGTTTGATCCCAAAGACGTTGATTATCTGGAGATGAGTACTGGTGGGTATTCAGCGGAATTCGGAAACCGCACCTATGGCGTATTCAACGTCGTTCCGCGCACGGGGTTCGAATACAACAACCAAGCCGAGCTTGTGACGAGCTACGGCAGCTTTAGCCAGACCAACGATCAACTGAACTTCGGCAGCCACACGGAGCGCTTCGCCTATTACGCCAGCGTCAACGGCAATCGCAGCAACATGCTGGTGCATCTTGCCAACGCGGCCATTCGCACGGGCCGCAAGCTGCAGTTCGATCCCGTGAAGCAACGCTTTGTGGATGACGAGGAAGCCAACCGCCTGGCTGAACAGCCCATGCGCGCCCCTTGGCACCTGTGAAAGGAGTGAGAAATGAGAAATGCAGAATGCAGAAAAGGTTGTGCCACGGATGTGTCCGCGCCGGCTCTTTGGCGCGGACTCATCCGTGCAGCCACGCGGAGCACGGATAAGCCCTCGCGTTGCGAGGGCATATCCGTGGCACAAAGTCTCGCGGCATTCCTGATCCTGGCCCTCGCGCCCGGCGCGGCTTTCGCCGCGGCTACAGGCGAAGTCCTGGCCAAGTTTCCCGCTGCGAGCATCGCGGAGGGACAGGCTCTGGCGGCGGACCTCGTCAAGCTTGGTCCCGCGGGCGTCAAGGAAATCTGCGGGCAGCTTATGGAGCCCGGCCAGGGCGACGACTCCAAGGCGCGTTTCGCTCTGCACGGCATAGTGCTGCAAGTCACGCGTCCGGGCGCCGACGCGGAACGCCTGATGGCCGAAGGCGCGGTCCTCGAGGCCCTTGCCGCGGCGCAGAAGCCCGAGGTCAAGGCCTTCCTCCTGGAGCAGCTCAAGCTTGTCGGAAAAGACGCCGCGGTTGCTCAGTTGAGCGGCTTCCTGGCAGACGAGCGCCTCTGCGAACCGGCCACCCAGGCCTTGCTGCAGATTCGCACGCCCGCCGCCGGCGCGGCATTGAGCAAGGCGCTGCCCGAGGCCAAGGGCAAGAATCTCGTGACGATTGTCCGCGCGCTGGGAGAACTGCGCGAGAAGTCCGCGGCCAAGGCGCTCCTGCCTCTGGCCGCCGGCGAGGACGCCGTCTTGCGCCAGAGCGCCTGGTTCGCGCTCGCCAATATCGCTGACCCTGCGGCCGGTGAGGCGCTCGCCAAGGCCGCTGCCGCCACGGGCCCTTATGAGCGCAGTGTGGGCACCTCAATGTATCTGCTGCTGGCCAGCCGCCTGGCTGAGGCCGGCGACAAGGACGCCTGCGCGAAAATCTGCCGCAGCCTCTTGGCTGCCCGCACGGATCCGCGCGAAAGCAACGTCTACTCCGGCGCTCTTGCCACACTGGCTGGCGCGCTGGGCGCCGCAGCGATCCCCGAGGTCCTGGCTGCCGTGGACAACAAGGACCTGAAGATTCGCGAGGCGGCCCTGCAACTGCTGGCCGGCATGGAAGGCCCGGAAGTAACCGCGGCGCTTGTGGCCAAGCTCAAGTCGGCTGCGCCGGAAGCCCGCGCGAATATCATCCGCATGTTGGGCCGCCGCGGCGACAAAGCCGCTCTGCCCGCCCTCAAAGATGCTCTCAAGGACGACGACAAAGCCGTGCGCCTGGCTGCGATTCCCGCTCTGGCGGCCTTGGGCGGCGGCGACGCCGTGGCCCCGTTGCTCGCCGTCATGGAGGCCGGCCAGCCCGACGAGCTTAAAACCGCCAAAGACGCGCTGCTGACTATGAAGGGCGAAGGCCTGACCGCAACTGTGGGCGCCGCCGTTCCGAAGGCTGCGCCCGGCGCGAAAGCTGCACTGCTCGAACTGCTCGGCGCGCGCGGCGCCACGGACCAGGCCGCCGTAATCTTCGACGCCGCAGCGGATAAAGAGCCTCCTGTACGCATGGCCGCGTTGCGCGCCTTGACCCAAGTAGCGGGAGTCGAGCATGCGCCGAAGCTGCTTGAGATGCTGCTGGCCTGCGCCGACCCCGCTCAGGGCGAGGAACTCAAGCTCGCCGTCGTCGCGGCCTGCCGCAAAGGCGGCGGCGCCATGCCGGTCCTCGCGGTTCTGCCTAATGCCAAGGGCGACTCCCGGACTGGTTTGCTCAAGGTCCTCGCCCGGCTCGGCGGGGAGCAAGCGCTGCAAGCCGTGCTCACCGAAGCCAAGAGCGACAACCCGCCCGCGCGCGAAGCCGCGATCCGTGCCTTGGGCGAATGGTGCGACGCTGCGGCCGCCGCCGCGCTGCTCGGCATCGCTCGTGACGCCAAAGAACCCACCCACCACGTCCTGGCTTTGCGCGGCTATTTGCGCCTCGTGGCCCTGCCGAACACGCGTCCGCCCGAACAGACCGTCGGGCTGCTCAAGGACGCCCTGAGCGCCGCGCAGTCGCCGGACGATAAGAAGCAGGTGTTGGGCGCATTGGGCGGCGTGCGTCATCCCGAGGCCGCTGCGCTGGCCGGAACCTGCCTGAGCGACGCGGCGGTCAAGGAAGAGGCCGCTGCTGCTGTCGTGGCCATTGTCTGCCCGTTCCAGGGCGACAAAGGGCTGCGCGGCCCCGGCATCGGCGAGTTGCTCGCCCAAGCCACCGCGGCCACCACGAATGAGGGCTTACGAAAGAAAGCTCAAGCCCAGCTTACCTCAATGCGGCACCAGACGGAAGGCGCCAAGGGCGAGGCCGGCGAACCCGGGAAGGAAGGCAAGCCGGGCGCCCACAATTATGACGCCGGCCCGCACAACGTTGCGCCCGAAGGCTTCACTCTGCTCTTCAACGGCAAGGACCTGACGAACTGGAAGGGCCTGGTGGGCAACCCCTTGACCCGCGCCAAGATGACGCCCGAGGCGCTCGCCGCCGCCGAGAAGAAAGCTACCGAAGAAGCGTTCAAGCATTGGAAGGTCGAGGACGGCATGATCGTCTACGACGGCAAGAACAACAACCTGTGCACCGAGAAGAAGTAT
>JBEKKG010000994.1:0-3076 GCA_050010835.1 Planctomycetota bacterium | reverse complement strand
TGGCGCGCCAGCACCGCCAGCGCGTAGAGCAGATAGCGGGGGCGGCTACGGCTGGGAAACGTACCAGCAGTTTTTCATAGACATGTCGGCGGCGTGGAAGCAGGACTTCCCGAACATTCAACACTACTACATCTTCCAGATCTGGCCCAACTCCTGCAGCATGGGCAACGGGCATGGCGACATGCTGCGGGAGGTGCAACGGACTTTGCCCCGCCTGTACTCAAACATGGATATCATGTCCACGCTGGGGAT
Source organism: Planctomycetota bacterium (assembly GCA_050010835.1). Lineage (GTDB taxonomy): Bacteria > Planctomycetota > SZUA-567 > H5-PLA8 > H5-PLA8 > JAPLOD01. The sequence continues at coordinate 2,824 of JBEKKG010000994.1, read as the reverse complement.
CAGGCCACCCGGTCCCGCCCATTTTCCGCTGATCGGCTGGGCGGAATTTGCGCGCTTGATTCAACCCTTGATCGAACGTGATTTTTACGGCAAGGCGCCCGCTGGACCAATCACCCCGCCGAATCTCAAGCAGGCCTGCTATACCAGCGACGCGAAAGATGCAATCGCGCTGGAGTTCGACCAGCCGGTGGTCTGGCTAGACGCGTATGCCAGCCAATTCTATCTGGATGGCGAGAAGGACAAAGTCGCCTCGGGCGCTGTGTCGGGGAATGTGGTCTCGCTCAAGTTGAAGGTGGCTTTGGCTGCCCAGAAGATCACCTATTTGAAGGAGATGTCCTGGAGCCAGGACAAACTGCTTGTTGGCGCCAACGGCATCGCCGCGCTTACGTTCTTTGAAGTACCGATAAGCACAAAGGGTGTGGGAAGGTGATAGGCGTGGCTCTGGCACATGAGCCTGCGTCTTATTTCTCTGCTGAAAACGACTTGTGGAAGGGGTCGGGCAGCGCGCGCCCGTGGCAATCGCTCTATCTGCAATTCGGCATGGAAGGGGCCGGGCTTGACACATATCTGTTCGAGGATGGGAAACCGTACAGGCAAAGGCAACGGGGCGTCCAGAAGGACTGGCAAATGGCTGATGCGGTTGGCTCAGGGCGGCGTTTCTCAGTTGCGTTGAAAACCACCAACATTGTCGGTTTTTGGGTATTGCTTCCTGCGCTGCCGGTTTGGCCATCGCCGCGGACGGCAAACGTGGCCCCATGCCTCACTGATTTTCTGAGCGGGGCCGCTTCCTTGCCGCTCTTCCCAGCGCCCCTGCCCCAGTCCTCCGGTCCCTGAGCCTTCGGACGGGCACGCGAACCTCGTGTCGGCGTCGGGAGGCGTCCTGCCCATGGCTGCTGGCGGAAATGCCGGGCCGGGCCTATCAGGCCCCGGCCCCGCGACCTCGGGCGGAATTCATCCCGAAGTTTGGTTCAGCCTATTGTGGCCGCCGCGTATGTCCGCCATCCAGGCATGCGCGCCTGAGCAGGCGGCCTGGAGCCGATCCGGGAGTTCGTTGAGCGCCTGTTCAAGGAACGGGTCGGGGCCGCTCAGTGCCCAACGCGCGTTTGTTACTGCAAAACAGCATGGGCTTAGTGTATCCAAGTCCCTGGGGCAACGGTCGTCTAACCAGTGAGAGGCGTCCGAACAAACCGCTGGTGCAGTCCGCGGAGCACGCGGAACAGGGTCTCCTGATCGGGAAACAGGCATCAGATTAGCGAAAGGAGGCAGCATTATGACCGGGAGAGTGACGCGTTGTTTGCTCGTGGTGCTCGTGATCGCCGTCCGCGGTTCGGCGTCTGCGGCGGAGGTGGATGACCTGGGCGTCCGCGCGTTCTCGAAAGTCCCCCCGCCGGGCGTGCATCCGCGAGTCTTGCTGAGCCCGGAAGACATGGAACTGTGGCGGAAGAGCGCCGGCCTTACCGCCAAGGGAAAGGAGTTCTTCAGCAAGCGCTACCGCTCCGATCTGATCGAAGAACTGGCCAAGGTGGATGCCGCCGCGCCGGAAGAGGCGCTGTCGAAGCAATTTGAGAAGGTCGGATGGGAATTCTCGGACCTGCTCTGCGCAGCTATGGACGTCATGTATCACCCGGAAGACAAGGAGACCAAGGAGAAGGTGTGCCGGGCCATCGCGAGTTTTGCGCGCGTCGTCATGGCGCGGAGCAAGTTCGACCGGCGCTGGGGGAAGCTGCAGGACAACTGCCAGGGCATACCCGGATTGAAGGGCATCCCCGGCGGCCTTTCGGAAATCGGGGTCCGCGGCGGCGAGACATTTGCGCTCTCGTACGATTTCCTCTTCAACGACATGACCTCCGTGCAACGCGACCTGTGCCGGAAGGCCATCGCCCTCGGCACCAAGGATCTCGTCACCTGGGGCATGGGTTATCCACCGGGCCGGTGCGTCAGCAATTTCGTGTCCTACCACAGCGTCCTGCCGCTGATGTTCTGGGCCATCGAAGGCGAAGAAGGTTTCGACAAGGAGCGCCTGCAGATGTTCCTCTCGGCCCTCCAGAGCTGGTTCGACGCCTGCCTTTATCCGGGCGGTGGGGGCAACGAGGACGGCTACATGGCCAATACGGGTTTGCGCGAGGGCACGATGGCGATGATTGCCTGGGCGCGCCGCGGCAACAATCTCTTCCGTCATCCCGGTTACCAGGGATATTGGCGCTGGATGGTTCAATCCCTGGTCCCCGCGCCTTCCGGCGCGCAGGGCGTTCCCTACGCCTGCAACGCCGCAACGCCTTACGAAAGCATGCCCACGCTCGCGCTCTGGGCAATGCCAGGCCATCCGTTGGCCAATTACTTCTTCTACCGGTTCAAGGGAAGAGATTACAAGGGCGGGAGGAGTTGGCAGTACGGCGACATCAGCACACTGCTCGCGGCAGACTGGAAGGACGACGCCGCGACGCCGCTCGACCCCGCCAAGCTCGGACTGCCTCTCACCGACTACTTCCCGCAACTCGGCTTGATGACGATCCGGAGCGACTGGTCCGACGAAGCGCTATCGCTCAATTTCTACGTCCGGCAGGACGCCTGGCAAAACCGCCACGAAAGCGCGGACCGGGGACGCTTCGTGTTGTGCGGTCTTGGCCGCCAATGGATTGGCGGCTGGTGGAACAACTACCAGGGATCGCAGGTGCAATCTTTGGTGCATATTGACGGCATCGGACAACTCCCCAAGGTGCCCAACGGCAACATGATCGCCCGGTTCGACAGCCCGCCGTTCGCCGCCGGCTGCATGGATCTCAAACGCTGCTACGACTGGCAATGGGAGAACACGTTCCGCTCC
>JBEKKG010000993.1:0-3076 GCA_050010835.1 Planctomycetota bacterium | reverse complement strand
CATTTCCGCCTGCGGCACGTGCCAGGCGGGGGCGGCGTCCTTCTTCTCGGCTTTCTGCTCGCCGGCGCCGCACAGCGCGGCACAGAGCAGCGGCAGGAGAGCACAGGCAAGCACCGGATTGCGCATCAGGCCGCTATTCTCCATCGAAGACGATGCCCGCGTTGATCCAGTCAGCCCAGTCATGGGCCGGACCGTCCCCGCCGTCGTTGGCGATCAAACGCAACTGCTTGGCCGCCGGCGGCAGCCCAATGTCGAAGCGGTGAACCCCGCCGCGCCGCAGCACGGGCGACTGGGCCAGCAGCGTTTCATCGGCGTAAACCTGGAACTGCACGCTGGCCTGTTCCTGGGTCTCATCGTCAACCGCGGCCAGCGCGACAAAACGGAAGCGCGGCCCGGGTTTCTCCTTGTCCTGCTCCTTCCTGGGCTTGCCCCGCTTGGGAGCCTGCTTGGCCTTGGGAGCCGGCAGCCTGGCCTTCGCTTTGGCTTCCTCAAGCAGCGGCGGCAGATCGTAGACAATCTCGGAGAGCGCATGCGCGCCAATGCCCTTTGCGAACTGCCGCCCCATCACCATGAGCGGGCTGCCTTTGATGTTGCGGTCCATCTTGGGCACTTCGCCCCAGCCGACCGTGCCTTTCACATACTTCATGTCCGACAGGAAAAGGTGCGGTTCGACCGTGCTCACCGCCGTAGTTTCCCTGTACACCAACGGGCCCCTCTTGCCCATGCAGGTGAAGGCGCCGTCCGAGTAAAAGAGCTTGCCGCCATCGCCCATCCAGACCGAATCATAGGACTTTCCGGGCTGATTATTGCAGATCATCGTGAACACCGGCCGGCCCTCGTCAAAAACTTTCGCCACGTAAGCCACGTCCTCGCTGTCCGGGCTGAAAGCTATGCGGCTGACGAGTTCCTCGCAAACCGGGCCGGCTTCGCCATCCACGTAAACCTGCCACTTGCCGCTCTTCAACGCCGCATAGGCAATCCGCTTCCCGTCGGGGCTGAAGACCGGCGAGTTGGGGGCGAGGTCATCGAAGGGGCCAAGGGTCTCGCCGTCCACCACGAGCTGTGCCTGCACGCCCTGCCGCGCCCAATAAGCGTAGCGTGCGCCGCCGGGGGCGAACTGGAAGCCGGAGACCTTCCCGGTGAAGCGCGGCCCCTTCTTGCCGTCCACCACCGCCATCTGCGCGTTCGGTTCGCCCACGATGTAGCCGAGGTGTTTGCTGTCGGCGCTGAACGCCACGCTGCTGGGATCAATGTACTCGTAATTGTCGCCGGGCTTGCCGTCCAGCACCACGGTGCAACCCATGGCCCAGCGGGCCATGTACGCCACTCGCTGGCTGTCGGGGCTGAAGAGGGTGGGGGGGCAGCGAATCCTGGTGAATGTCTGTTCCTCCTTGCCGTTTACGACCATGATCGCGGACTTGCCCTTCTGGGCCGCGTAGGCCCAGCGTTTGCCGTCCGGTGAGTACATAATGGAGACAATGTTGTCGTAAGGCGGCCCTTCTTTGCCGCCGATCACTGCGACGCACCTGCCGTTCTTCACGGCCACGTAGTCCAGCGCTTTGGGATCGTAAGGCGCACAAACCAGGCTGCCGCGCTGGATGCGGTCATACTTCGGGCTGTCCCATTTCGGACCGTTCAGCAACGAGACCAGTTCCGTGCCGAAGTCGTTGGCGATGAACGCAAACACCTGCTGCCCGTGGCCGGGCACGGGGATGGGCGTACCGATGCCTATGGCCGCATATTCGGGGGTGCTCACCACACGGTTCCCCGGCTTTTGGAGCGCCGGCATCTTGCCGGCAGGGGCCGGCGGGACGCCGGCGCTCCCAGGTGGTTCGGGCGTGCAGCGGCCCGCACAGGCCACCATTTTGTCGCCTATCTTGGCCCGGTAGGCGAAGAACTCGCCATCCTGACTGAAGGTCAAGCCCCATACTCCCCAGGAGAGCTTTCCGCCGGGCAGCAGGGCGTCGTCGTACGCGCCCACGTTATCTCCGTTGACGACCAGCACCGTTTTGCCCTGGAGGTGCGCTTTGTACGCCAGGTGTTTGCTGTTGGGGCTGAACATCAGGTCCGCAATCGGCCAGGCTTTGGCCGTGCCCGCAATATCGTAGGCCGGACTTTCGAAGCCGTGGGCAATCACGTAGCACTTATCGCCCTTCTTCGCCACGAAGGCCACGCGCCGCCCATCCGGGCTGAAGATCGGGTTGGCGGCCGCTATCTGGTCGTACCACTTCCCCAGCCGTTCCTCATTCACGGCCACGGCACGGAGCTTGGTATTGGGATCTTCGATGACGACTGCGAACCGCCGGCCGTCGGGACTAAGCGCCAGGGAGGCGGGAACCAGGTTGCTGACATCGCCGATGACACGCGCTTCAGCGCGTGCAAGTTCAGGCAGGAGGCAGGCCAGCATGAGGAGCAAGAAAGGGGCTAGGGGCGAGGGGCTAGGGGTTAGGGACTTACCCCTCCAGCCTCGTCCGTCGCCCTTCGTCCCTAGCCCCTGGCCCCAAGCCACTCGCCCCTCGCCCCTAGCACCTATTCCGCCGGCTGCTTCTGCTCGGCCACCTTCTTGAAGTATGCGCCGATCATCTCCTCGTAGCCCTTCGGGTCGCTGCTGGCCTCGGGGCCTGCAACCCGCTCCTTGGCGTCCTCGGCCTGCTCCGCGCGCCGGCGGTCAATCTCGGCGCCGACGGCCGCATCGCTCTTCTTCAGGTTGCCCACGGCCTCTTTGTAGGCCTGGCGCAGACCGACGCCGTCGCCTTTCTTCATGGCCTGCTCAGCCTGCCCCAAGCGGTGAATCGCCATCTTCAAGTCGGTGCTCGGCAGATTGTGGCGGTCCAGTCTCGGGGCCAGGTCTTCCGCCGAAGTGCGGACGTTGTCCATATCGTTCAGGGTGGCCTTCATCTTGTTGTAAACTTCCTGCGGCAGGCGTCCGCTGGTGCCGAAGTCGGTCGTGGCGCCGGTGCCCTTGCCCATGCCCGTCGAGGTCGTTTCGGTGCCGCTCTGATCGTCAATGTTCTTGGCGCTCTCCATAGGCGAATTGCTCATGCGGTTCGGCATGGCCACCTTGTCGTCCGCTATG
>JBEKKG010000992.1:0-3080 GCA_050010835.1 Planctomycetota bacterium | reverse complement strand
CGCGGCGCTGCGCGAGGCCGTCGGGCGGCTCGACAACCCGGGCGCCGTGCGGGCCGTGGCCGTCGCCGGCATGGGCATGGATGGTGTGCCGCTTGACGCGCAGGGGCGCTGGCTCTATCCGTTCATCAGTTGGCTCGACCCGCGCACCGCGCCGCAACTCGAATGGTGGCAAAAGCACATCGGGGCCGCCAAGGTCCACTCCATCGGCGGCAATCCGCTGTGGGCCATCAATTCCGCCCTGCGCATTCTGTGGATGAAGGAGCATGAGCCGCAAATCCTGGCGCGCGCCGACAAATGGCTGCTCATCGAAGACTTCCTGAACTTCATGCTTTGCGGGCGCCGCGCCACGGACTACAGCATGGCCTCCTGCACGCTGCTCTTCGATCAGCGCCGCCTGGCCTGGTCGGAGGAACTGCTGGAGCTTTCCGGCATCCCCGGAAGCCTGATGCCCGAGGCCTTCCCCAGCGGCACAGTCCTGGGCAAAGTGAATTCCGCGGCCGCGCAGGCGACGGGGCTGCGGGAAGGCACGCCCGTGGTGCTGGGCGGCCACGACCATCTCTGCGGCGCCTTGCCCGTCGGCGCCTGCCAGCCCGGCGTCGTCCTGGACGTGACAGGCACCTGGGAGATTGTCTCGGCCGCCATCGCCAAACCCGTCTTGACCCCGCAGGTGCACAAGGCCGGCCTGACGATTCAAGCCCACGTGGCCCGCGGCCTGCACGCGGCCTGGGCGAGCACCCCGGCCGGCGAGTCGCTCGAATGGTTCCGCAATCAACTCTGTACCCGCACTAGCGCCGGCCTCCGTGCCGGCGGGGACGCCGGCGCTCCTGCAGAGGATTGGGAAGTGCTCATGCGCGAAGCCGGGCAGTCGCCTGCCGGGTCCGGCGGCGTGCTTTTCCTGCCGCATCTTTCCGGGAGCACGTGTCCGGTTGTGGACCCGCATTCCCGCGGCGCGTTCGCTGGACTGCGCAGCCTGACGACGCGCGGCGATCTGGTGCGCGCCATCATCGAGGGGCTCGACTACCAGTTCCTGGACATGCTCAACTCCTTTGAAGCGGGACTGGACACCAAGGTGGAGCGGATCGTCGCCGTCGGCGGGGCCACGAAGAACGAGTTCTGGATGCAGAACAAGGCGGATGTCGTGGGCAAGACCATCGAGGCGCCGGAGATTGAGGAAGCCACGCCGCTGGGCGCGGCGCTTCTGGCAGGAATCGGCGTGGGCATCTACAAAGACGCACAGGACGCCTGCGCGCAAGTCTCCAAGCCGGGGCGGGTTTACAAGCCCAACACAACACTGGCCAAGACGTACGCCGAGGGGTTTGAGGCGTACAAGCAACTGTACCCGGCGTTGAAGGGTGTTTCCAGGATGTGGACTAAATGAACTCACGCCAGCAAATCCTCCAAAGCCTCCAAGACGATCCCCAGGTCTCCGTGCTGATTCTTGGCGGCGGCATCAATGGCCTGGGCCTGTTCCGCGAATTGGCGCTGCAAGGCGTGGACTGCCTGCTCGTGGACAAGGCGGACTTTGCCGCCGGGGCCAGTTCGAAGTCCTCGCGCATGATCCACGGCGGGCTGCGCTACCTGGAGAACCGCGAATTCAAGCTGGTCAGCGAGTCGCTGCTGGAGCGGAACCGCTTGCTGGACAACGCGCCCCATTACGTCGCGCCGCTGCAGACCACGATCCCGCTGTTCTCGTGGTTTGGCGGGCTGTTGCGCTCGGCGCTGATCTTCGCCGGTTTTTCCATCCGGCCTGGGAGCCGGGGAGTTGTGCCGGTCAAGTTCGGCCTGTGGTTTTACGATTTCGTCACGCGCCGGGACCGCAAGACGCCCACTCATTTCATCACTTCCAAAGCCGCCGCGCTGCGCCAGACCCCCGGCCTGCACACCGGCATCGTGGCCACGGCGACGTACTGGGACGCCCGGATCACGCAGTCCGAGCGGCTGTGCCTGGAACTGCTCCAGGACGCCTGCCGGGCCAACCCCCGTTGCCGTGCTCTGAACTACGTGCGGCCCGAGGGACTTAAGGACGGCGCGGTACTCCTCAAGGATGAGTCTCCTGTGGGGCAATCCTCTGGATTGCCGGGCATCGTCGCAATCAAGCCCCGCATCGTCGTCAACGCCACGGGCGCCTGGGTGGACCTGACCAACGGGATTCTCGGACTGAAGACCCGCTACATGGGCGGGACCAAAGGCTCGCACCTCGTGGTGGACTGCAAGGAACTGCACCAGGCGCTCGCCGGCCGCATGGTCTATTACCAGTACGATGACGGCCGCGTGTGCATCGTGTTCCCGTTCATGGACAAGGTCATCATGGGTTCGACCGACATCCACACCGACGACCCTGGGAACGCGCGCTGCGACGATGCTGAGACCGAATACATGCTCACCACGCTGCGTTCCGTTTTCCCGGGCATCCGGATCGGCCGCGAGAACATCGTCTACGCGTTCTGCGGCGTGCGCCCGCTGCCGGCGGCCGGTACGGGTGTCACCGCCAACATCAGCCGCGGGCACAGCGTGCGGGTCGTTGAACCGGCTGCGGGCCGCGAGTTCCCCATTTACTGCCTCATCGGCGGGAAGTGGACGACGTTCCGCGCTTTTGCCGAGCAGGTTGCGGATACGCTCCTGGCGCGCCTCAACGCCCCGAGAAAGTGCGATACCAAACGCCTGCCCATCGGCGGAGGAAAGGATTTCCCGGCCGGCGCGGAGCGGAGAACGGAGTGGCTCAAGCGCGTCGCGGCCAAGTCGGGCCTGAAGGAAGAGCGAGTGGCAGTCCTGCTCGAACGCTATGGCACGGACGCGGAGGCTTTCGCCCTCGCCGCCAATGCTGAGAGCGAACGTCCCTTGTCGTCTCTGCCCGGCTACAGCGTCGGCGAAATCCAGCGCCTGGCCGCCAATGAGTACGTCGTCCACCTGAGCGACATTGTCTGCCGGCGCAGCCTTATCGCGCTGCTCGGCGACGCGCGCCCGGAAGTCTTGCGGGAAATCGCGGACGTGGCGGGCGCGGTGCTGGGGTGGGACAGCGCACGCAAGGAAACAGAATTGCAAATTGAAAATTGCCAATCGGCCCATCTGTAATAGCACTA
>JBEKKG010000991.1:0-3083 GCA_050010835.1 Planctomycetota bacterium | reverse complement strand
GGCGCTGGCCTGGCATTGGGCGCGGCAGTTGTGGGGCCTGCGCGCCGGGCGCAGCGCGGCCGCCATGCTCTCCGTGGCCACCGGCTGGTACTTGTTCTCACACCAACTGCTGATTGATCTCTTGCTCTCCGTGCTGTACCTGTTGTCCCTGTACTTGCTGTGGCGGGCAGTGCTCCGCCCGAAAAGCCGCGGGCGTTGGGCAGCCTTCTACGCCGCCGCCGGCTTGATGGTCATGGCCAAAGGGCTCATCGGCCTGTTCTTCCCCTTGGCTGCGCTGCTGGTGTTTGCGCTGTGGCACAGGGAGCGGCGGTTGTTGCAGCAGTGCCGCCCGCTGCTGGGACTGCTGATCCTCATTGCGCTTTGCGTGCCCTGGGCGGCGGCGGTGGAGCGCCGCAACCCCGGCGCGCTCCGGTACTGGCTGGAGAACGAACACCTCAAACGCATCATGGATGTGCGAGAGCCGGCGGACTACAGCGTGGTGAAGATCTCGCCGTGGGGCTACCTGTTGATCACGGCGGTCTGGATGATGCCTTGGAGCCTGTTGGCCTGGCAGGCGGCCTGTTTCAGCAGGAAAGAGGCCGCCGGACCGGTCGCGTTGCAACCGCGCCGCGACGCCGTGGTCCTGCTGGCGATTGGCGCACTCCTGCCCGTGGTTGCGTTCCTGCCTATGCCCGCGCGGCTGATCTACTATGGTCTTCCGGCGGCGGGGCCCTTCACGCTCTTGGCCGCGGGTTGGTGGGCCAGGCTGAAACGGGCCGAGGCCTCGCCGGGGCGGCTGCTGGCCGGCGTGTCGTTCATGCTCTGCGGGGCGGCGTGCGCGAGCGCCGCATTCTGGGCTCCGGCGCTGCTGCAAAGTTCGCCGCAGCTTGCCGGAGTACCCGAAATGCCGCAGTTCGCCGAGCGCCTGGCGCTGTTGCTGGGCAGTGCGCTGCTCCTGGGCGGTCTGCTGCTCCTCGTGCGCAGAGCGGGCTTGGCTCTGGCGGCGCTGTTCGTCCTGCTCAGCGGCGTGAACATCTACAACGTCGGGGGCTTTCGCCTTTGCGCGGAAGTGTGTTCCTCGGCGCGGCTGGTGGAGCGCCTGCGCGGCGCGGCAGGCACTGACTGCGTCTGGATTTCGGAAGGCTCGCGGGAATTGGGCGCCAGCGCCGGAATCGGCTTCTATCTGAAAGAAGATTCGCAGGGCAACGCCCGAACGGTGCGGGTAATGGAAGACGGCCTCAACCGGCCGCCGCCGCGATTCCCCACCCCGCAACCCTACTTGCTGAATCGCGAAGGACTGGCCAAGCTGTGGAACAGCGGGCAGCCGGCCTTGTTCGTTACGGATGTGTACCGGACGGATTGGAAGAAGGATCCGCCCGCGCTGCCGGAGGGGGAAAGGCACGAGGTTGAACCTGGCTGGCACGGCCAGCGGAAAGTGTACGCCAACAAGCAAGCGTGGGAAAGGATTCAGCGATAGATGCGCAAGGGCTGGCTGAAACTCGTTCTGTCGGCGGCCTGCGCTCTCGCCGCCGCCATTCTGGCCCAAGAGGCGGCGCCCGCCGTGCCCGAACACGTGCAGTCCCAAACGCTCACCTGGGGTTCCCCGTGGGAAGTCTTCCTGCGCGGCGGCAGCTTCATGTGGCTGCTGCTCCTGGCTTTCCTGGCCGGCCTGGCCTTGGCCCTGGAGCGGCTGAGGGGGCTGAAGCGCAGACAGCACGTGCCCAAAGGGTTCGACAAGGATGTCGTGCACGTGGTGGACACCCGCGGCCTGGACGCGGGCATGGCGCTCTGCCAGGAGAAGCCGTCTTCGCTCGGCCGCGTGCTCCACGCCGCGCTGCTGCGCCACGGCACCGGGCGGCAGGAGATGGAAGACGCGGTGACGGATGAGGTGGCGCGCGTGCTCTATGACCTGCGGCGCAACACGCGCGCGCTCAGCGTCCTGGCCATCCTCGCGGCGCCGCTGGGATTGCTGGGCACCTGTGTCGCTCTGATCGAGGTCGCTGCACAGGCCGCGGGAACCAGCCCGCTGCAACGCGAGGCCGTGGCCGCCGGCGTGGCCGGCGCGCTGCTGCCCACGGCGTTCGGATTGCTGGTGGCCATTCTCCTCTGCGGCGCCTACTTCCACCTCAAGGGCAAGGCCGAAGACCTGGCGCGCGAGATTGACGAACGCGGCAAGGATGCCGTCATTACGCTCGACCGCAAGGCGCGGCAGAGCATCCGCTTGATCGAAGACCTCGAAGAGCATATTCCCACCAAGGACATGCCCGCGATCAAGGAGCCGCCGGCCGATCTGGCCAAGGAAATAGAGTTGTCAGCACGCGAAGGCAGCGGCATCAAGACCAGCATCACCACACCCGTGAATCTGCCAGCCGCCGCGCCTCCGCCGGATGCGGACGCGGGGAAGAAGCCTCCGAAATCATGAACGATGAACGATGAACGATGAACTGACTTCCCTTTCCTTCCGCGTCATCCTTCGCCATTCATTGTTCATCGTGCATCATTTTGATTTCCCGGCGTTTTCTTTCCAAAGAACAGGGCGTCGCAGGACAGGCGTCCGGCTCCGACAATCATCAGAAACAAACACCCCAGCCACATGCAGACATCCGTGCGCGCCTCGTGCGCCATAGCCCAGAACCCCACTGCGCCTTTCGGCCCCGCAAAGCGCCACAGACCGTGTCCGAGGAGGATGGGCACCTTGGTCGAGAGAATGGCCACGGAGATGTTGATGAGCAGCACCGCCGCGGCCAGGCGGGTCAACAGGCCCAGGATGACCAGCAGGCCCGCGGCAATCTCGACGGTTCCGACAAACGGCGCCATGACCTCCGGCGCGGGTATGCCGATCTTCACAAAGCGCCCGACGCCCAGTTCATTGGCGAACAGGAACTTCTGAACGCCCTCGGACAGGAATACCGCACCCACCAGCAGACGGACCAGCACCGTTGACACAGGCGCTTCGGTGTTCAGCAGACTGCGCATGCTCAAACCCTCCTTGCCGCTTGAAGACCTATGCACCCCGCTGGCGCCCGGGCTGCAAACTCGCCGAATGATCTTCGGCATGAACTCCTTGTCCGGCCCGTCAATCTCGCCCGGGACCTTCGGCCGCT
>JBEKKG010000990.1:0-3084 GCA_050010835.1 Planctomycetota bacterium | reverse complement strand
GAACACGCCCGGGTCGTTGCCGCCGATGGCCCCCACTTTGACGCGCTCATTCGGGGCGATGATGCCGATGGAGGCAGGCCCGAGGACGCGGGTGCCGCGCTTCCTGGCCGCCTGCACGATCTCCGCGGCGTCGCGGCGCGGCACGCCCTCGGTAAGGATGTTCACCAGCTTGATCCGGTCGCAGGCGAGGGCCTCCAGCGCCGCGGCCTTCGTGGCTTCCCGCGGCACCGACACCAGGCTGGTGTTGATCTCGGGGTGCGCCCGCACCGCCTCGGCGACCGTGTTGTACACGGGCAGGCCGCTGACGGTGCCGCCGCCCTTGCCGGGCGTCACGCCGCCCACGACGTGCGTGCCGTAGTCCACCATCTCCAGCGAGATCTTGCGGCCCTGCTTGCCCGTGAGGCCCTGGATCAGGACGCGCGTGTGCTTGTCTATCAGGATGCTCATCTGTAATGCCAACGCTCCAAATCTTCGCCAGACGCAAAGAAGAAATCATTCCCTGAGCGCAATCCCAAATTGCTTCTCTGTCGCTCCGCGTGTGTTGTTCGATCCAAAATCCAAAATCTAAAACCCAAAATCTGCGCCCTGCTCCTTCGATTGCGGCTTGGCCGCACTGTGCTCCCGGTGCTTGTTGGCCTGGTGGATGGCCATGCGGGCCGAATCGGCCACGGAAGTCCCCATGCCGCGCAGGAAGATGTTGTACCCCTGCTCGTCGCCCAGCTTGTGCAGCATGGCGAAGGCTTCCTCGTCGCGCGGCCCGGCCCGGCGGATGAGGATGGGGATGGTCTTGTCGAAGTGCTCCGTCTCGAGAATGCCGGCCATGATCCCGTTGACCAGCGTGTCGTAGACGTCCGTGAAGTTCGCCCGGCCGCCGATGACCCAGATCGCGTCAATCCGGCCGGGGTGCAGGAGCGCGATCTTGGCCAGCCCTGCCACCTTCTCCGGCGTGGGATTGCCGCTGTACTCGGTGAACACCGCCGGCTTGCCGCCCAGGAGGCAGAGGTCGTCCAGCGCTTCGACGCTGGTGCCGCCGCCGGAGGCCAGGACGACGATGTTGCCGTCGAGTTCGTAGAACATCCGTCCGGCGCTGCCGCGCGTATCGCGCCGGTCGTTCTCCAAGGCCAGCCGCTCCAGGCGGGTCGGTGTGCGGCCGGAACTGAGCCGCTCCGGAAGCTGCAGGCCGCTCTGCCTGAAGAGCGCGTCGTCGTCCAGCTCCACTTTGGCGTCCACAGCGGCCCAGTGGCCCTGCCGCGTGCGCACCAGCGGATTGATTTCAGCCAGTGTCGCATCGCAGTCCATGAACATCCGGTAGAGCTTCAGCAGGACCTCGGCGGCGCCGGCGCCGGCGGGGTTGAGGCCCGCCCGGCGCGCCAGTTCCCGCGCCTTGTCCCCGGTGAGACCCGTGGCGATGTCCACGCTCTCCACGAGCACGTCCTCCTGTGCCCCATGGCAAGCGTCCTCGACGTCCACGCCGCCGCGGCCGGAGACAATCAGGGTGGGTGACGCGCCCACGTATGTCATGGCCACGTAAGCTTCCTGCGCGACGTCGAGCTTCTTCTCGACGAGCGCCTTCTCCACGGTCTCGGCGAACATCCGCCGGCCAATCAAGGACCTGACTGCGGCTGCCACCTGCTCCGCGGTGTCGCAAGCGATCACGCCGTGTTCTTTCGCCCGCTTGCCCCACAGCACCTGGGCCTTCACCATCATGGCCCCGTGCTGCTGCACCAGGCCGCCGGCTTCACCCGCCGAGGCCACGACCTTCCCCGGCGGAATTGCGATTCCAGCACGCTCCAGAAGTTTCTTGCCCTCATACTCGTAGAGTTTCATGGCCTGCCTCCCGTTGCCGCTTGATGATGGACCGCTGGAACCGCTCCCTTACGGCGCCGCCACGAACGTCAACTCCCGCAGGTAATCCAGGGCATCCTGGAGGCGGTTGAACTCCTCCTGTGAAATCTCCCTGCCGCCGTAGCGCACGCTTTCGAAGATTTCGGTGACGGCCAGAACGGCCTTGAAGGCCTGGCCGCCGTGCCGCAGGACGTGCGCCGCAAACTCGCGCGGCGTCTGGCCGGGCTTGCGCACGAAACCGCGGCGCGAAAGCACCTGCAGCAGGTCGTTGTAGAAGGCCACCGCCGCGCGGGCGCGCACGGTCCCGGCCGGGCGCCTCGGCGCCGCGCCGCGGCCGCGGCGCAGGAAGGTTTGCATCATCCAGTACACGGTCAACACCGCCGCGGCCCAGGCCAGCAGTGCGCCTACCCATCCGCCGCTGCTCTCGCCTCCCAGGACCTTCCCCGCGCCACGAAAAGGCTCGCCTAGCTTCCGATACAGCGACTTCTGCTCCTTGCCGGTGTAACCTATGAAATCTTCCCAAATCCGGGAGATAAATGAGCGCTGGCGAGAGTCCGGCGGCTCGGGGACGAGGGCGGGCGCAGGCGCAGTGGCGACCGGAGCCGGGGCGGCCGCGGCCGGCGTCGGGTCGAAGGCCACCCAGCCCCGGCCTTTGAAGAACACCTCGCCCCAGGCGTGCGCGTCGGAATTGCGGAAGACGACCCGCTGGGCCGCGCCTTCGGGCCAGTCCTGGGGCATGGACGCGGCGAAGCCCTTGGCCAGACGCGCCGGAATCCTGTTCAGGCGGCACAGCAAGACGAACGCGCTGGCAAAATGGCCGCACTGCCCGCGGCGCGCAGACGGCGCTTCGCTGAGCAGGAAGCCGGCCACCGGTTCTCCAGTGCGCTTGAGTTCATCAAGCTCCAAACTGTACGCGTACCGTCCGCTGTCACGCAGTTCGCCGGCGATGTGCCTGGCCTTTTGCAGTGGCGTGAGGTCCTTCTTGGTCAGTTGCAGGGCATAGGCGCGGACCTCTTGGCCGACACCAGGCGGCAGGCCGTCCCGCAGATACGAGCTATCCGGATGCACGGCTTCAGCATCCTCGGGCAAATCGCCCGCCCGCAGCGGCGGATACGACCAGACTTCGTAAGGCTCGCGCAACGGCTGGCCGTCCGCGGCGTGCCAAACGCCCTCCGCGTCAACCAGCACCGGCGCGGGGCCAAGGCGGACAGCGTTGTGGAACCCGTTCCCGATGGGCCT
>JBEKKG010000989.1:0-3089 GCA_050010835.1 Planctomycetota bacterium | reverse complement strand
GCGCGCTGCGCCGGGCTGCTGAAGCAGGGGACGACGGAGTTGGTGCGCTTGTCCACCTGGCCGTTGAAACGGCACAGGTCCGCGATGGTGCGGATGTCGGCGACCTCGAGATTTTTCAACGACGGCCCGCCGCGAACCGCCTCGATGCCCAGCGCGGCCAATTCGCGAAAGCGCTGGCGGCCAACGTAGTTGGGGCCTGGCCCGCCCCACGCAAAGAAGGTGAATTCGTCCCAGCCGCGGTGGAGTGCTGTGGCCCGCGCGGACTTGATGCTCAA
Source organism: Planctomycetota bacterium (assembly GCA_050010835.1). Taxonomy (GTDB): domain Bacteria; phylum Planctomycetota; class SZUA-567; order H5-PLA8; family H5-PLA8; genus JAPLOD01. Next base: position 2,814 of record JBEKKG010000989.1, on the reverse strand, counting down.
AACCCGTGTGCCCACAGCCAGTTCGGCCCGGACCTTGAGCAGCGTGGTGGCAGCCGCAGCCGCAGTCAGGGTCCCTTCCCCAGCCTGTACGCCAGCCGCAAGCTTGACTTCCTGCTGGTCCAGGAGCCGATGGTAGTTGTCGAGCAGCGCCAGGCGCAGGACCGCGCCTTCCGGCGCGGGTTTGCTGAGCGCGGCGGCGGCTTTGAGCGCCTGTGGGCCGCCGCCGGCAAAGTCAAGCGCGTCGGGCGTGAGCAGGAGGCGCGAGATGGCCACGTCGGCCGCGACGTGCAGCGCTGTCGTGGCCCAGTTGACCTTGCCCTTGTCCGTCGCTATCTCGACATCGGCAAAGTACTCGCCCTCGGGCAGCTCCGGCACTTGCAGCGTGACGTTGCCCACGCCCTTCGCCAGGGCCATCTTCTCCTGCCGCGCAAAGATGGGCTGAATCAGCGGCTGGGTCTGCTGCACGCCGAACGCAGCCCAGGGCGTTTCGGGGAGGCGGTACAGCGGATCGGGCGAGCGGATCGAGAGCGACACCTGTGCCTCGACCGGTTCGCCGTCGTTGCGCAGAACGAACGTGAGCGCGTTGCCGCCCTCCAGCCGCTCGGGAAAGCTCTCGAACACGACCGCGGGTTCCTGCCGCGCGGCCCACAGGAGCGCCTTGATGAGAAACGATTGGCAGTACTCATACTGCAGGTCGTCGTCCTCGGCGGGCGTGAGCACGTGGCCCTCGTACCCGCCGTCGCCGCGGTACTGGATCATGGCCACGCGCCCCTTGCCGTATTGCTCCAGCCCGATGCTCGCCGGCAGGTCCTTATTCCGGTCCTTCACCCGAAAGCCCGCCAAGCTTTCAAACGGCACGCCGGTGGCCAGGAAACGCACGCGCTTGAGCAGTTCGGCATCCTTGTCCGCGAGGAGCTCCGTGGGTGCCTCTTTTGCCTCTCCCCCGGGGGCAGAGGGCAGGGCCAGGGCGCGCAGCTCATTGTTGAAGGCCGCGTTGGGCAGGTGGTTGGGCCAGAGATAAACGAGTCCGGTGCCCGCGCGCAGCTTGGACTTGAGCGTATTGATCGCGTCCGGCGGGAAGTCCTTCACCGGCGTCAGCCCGATCACGATCACGTCGTAGTCTTCCTTGAGCGCCGCGGCCAGCGCGCCGAGCACCGCGTCTTTCTTGATCGAGAGCGGCTTCTCGTGCCCCCAGCCGTTAGCCGTGCAGAAGAGCTGCTCCGGCGAGTACACAAGGAAAGGAGTGCAGTCAATATCGAAGCGCTGCATCAGCTCGACGGTCTCGCGCTGACCCCAGCGTGGGGCGATCACCAGGACCCTGAGCTTCTTGCCGGACCAAGGCTTGGCCCAGGCAATGTGGGGCGTGACGACCTGGGCGCTCAGCTTGTGAAAGAGTTCCGGGAAAACCAGCGCCTCGTCCTCGCCCGGCAGGCAATCGCCCGTGCCGGCAGCCAGCAGCGCCAGCAGCGCGGCAAGCAGCATATGGCAATGCTGGTTAAACGCCTTCGTTTCGTTCCGCTGCGCGTTCATTGGTCTGCTCCCAGCACCACCAACCTGCCCTGCCGCAATCCAGGAGGATTGCGCTACAGTCGCGCTGGCAACCGTAACGCGAGGACCGTAGAACACAACTCCGGCCTGAGAATCGCTCTTATGGGAATGGAGTTCAAGCGACCGCCCCTGGGTTCTCAATTCCCTTGCGATACACCGCAAAGTGGTAGGATCATTGCCGGAGGCGAAGGGACCATGACACACCTATACCACGGGATTGCGTTTGATTCTGAGAAGATCGCGGAGTTTTGCCGGCGCCATAGAATCAGAAAGCTGAGCCTGTTTGGCTCAATCCTGCGTGAGGACTTCGGGCCGGACAGCGATGTGGATGTGCTGGTGGAATTCGGCCCGGAGGGAACGCCGAGTCTCCTGGACCTGGGAGGCATGCTCGTCGAGTTGACAGAGATGCTGGGCCGGCAGGTAGACCTTAAGACCTGGGGGTTCATGTCCGACCGTGTTCGAGAGCAGGTGGAGCGAGAGCGAAAGGTACAATATGCCGCGTAACGGTCCGCCAGCCGACCGGGAGCGCTTGGAGCACATGCTCCAGGCCGCGCGGGACGCCATAACAATCGCCGCAGGGCGGCGAGGCATGAGCAAACCAACGGTGTACCTTGACACCAACATTTTCTCCGCGATGTATTACCGGGGCGGGGACCCCCTCGCGCTCAAGGAGCAACTAACGACACGGGAATGGTGGCAGGGCGAGCGCGGCTTCTTCAAGTTGTTTGCGTCCAAAGCGGTCGAGGATGAACTGGCTGCCGGGGAGTTCCCCAACCAGGCGAAGGCGCTGGCAGAGGCCCGCAGGCTGCCGTTCCTGCCTTTCGTCGCGGCCGTCAGGGAAACCGCCGCGCGCTTTGTGGCTGGCCACATCGTGCCAGAAACGGCAGCGATTGACGCACATCATCTGGCTTTTGCCACGGTGTATAGTGTAGACTACTTGTTGTCGTGGAATCGCGCCCACTTGGTAACCGCGGAGATACAGGGGAAGCTGGCGCGGTTCCGAGCAACGTGGGGTTTGCGGACGCCGCTGGTCGTGTCGCCGGCGAGCATCCCGAAGGCGGCACTGGGCGAGGACATTCGAAGGAGGGATTGAACATGGCAGAAAGAGAAATCCCGGAACAAGAGAGTGAAGAAACACGGCGCTGGCGCCGCGTGCGCGATGAATACAACCGCCGTTTCAAGACGGTTGACGCTCTGTCGGACCACCTGGAACGGTTGGAGAAGGAAGCGCGCACGAAGCGCACCGTCCGAAGCGCGACGGCGCGG
>JBEKKG010000988.1:0-3092 GCA_050010835.1 Planctomycetota bacterium | reverse complement strand
TCGCGGAGGATGCGCCGCACGATGCCCACGATGCGCAGGCGGTTTTCCTTGGTTATTTCGATCGGCTCAGAAGCCGGATTGTCGCCCTGGAGCACGATCTTGAAGCCCGTGTCCTTGCGGTCGCTGAGGTGCATGCGCTTGAGCACCGGTTCGTCATCATCCACCATGGCGCAGACTATCTCGCCCTTCAGGCCTTTCCAGAAGTTCTTGTCGGCAGGCCCGCGCGTCTCGTCGTAGGGCTCCAGCACGTAATCCACGTGCTCAACCACGAGGGTGTCGCCCTCGTAGATATTGGGGCGCATGGACTGCCCCCGCACCAGCAGGCAGTAGTGCTTCTTCTTCGAGAAGCTGGCTTCGGTTTGCGCCAGCTCTTTGCCCTGCGCGAAAGCGGGCTGATAATTCGCCGCGATGTTGGCGATGACGGGCAGGTCGTGCATTGCCGGCAGGGCGCTGGCCTGCACCTCCCCCGCTGGCACGGGCTTGGGGGGCTTGGCGGGCGGCGTCTTGTATTTCAGGCGGTCCAATTCGTCCTGCAGCTCGTGCAGCTTGAATTCTATCCTCGCGAAATCCGCCGTTCCGGCTGGATGTATGTTCTCGCCTCTGAGCAGCCAGTCGGATGAGACGCCCAGCGCCGCGGCGATGCTCTCGATCCTGATTGCAGAGGGGACGTCTATGCCCACCTCCCATTTCCAGACTTGCTTGAGCGTCACGCCTGCGCGCCGCCCCAGTTCGGTCTGGCTGATGCCCAAAGCCTGCCTGCGTTCCCGGATCCTGCGTGTTATCTCGCTCATGTCTCCCAGTGTACCCGAAGCCTGCCATGTTGCGCAAGTGGCATCACAGTACATTTATTGAATTTTTTGTAACCGTTCATTCTCCGAGCCGCGCGCGTAAGCAAGCGCCAATGTCTGCTCCCTCACGGTCGCGGCTCGGACTGAGGAACTTCGCCTCGCATGGTTGTATCCGTCAAACAAGCTGATAAACTGCGCTTTGCTTCATGGCGTCATCTGCGGTGAATGAGAGGTGAGAAATGCAGGTCAGGTTGCGCTACGCATCCTTTCTCGTTACCTTCCTGGCTTTCGCAGTGCGTGCCGAGGACCAGCCTGCTCCCGTGAATGCAGCGACGGCCATCCAGGTGCAACCAGAGTGGCTCAAGCCGCCCAGCACCTATCCCGCGCCGGGGTTCGAGGCCCCAGGCGTCCGGGCGCTCTTCTACGACGGCTTGCCGTGGAAAGGGAAGCCGACGCGCATCTTCGCCTGGTACGGCGCGCCGCCACCTGAAGCCGGCAAGAAAGTCCCCGCTATGGTGCTGGTCCACGGCGGCGGAGGGACTGCTTTCGCCGAATGGGTCCAGCTTTGGGTCAAGCGCGGCTATGCGGCCCTCGCGATGGACACCTGTGGTTGCACTTCCGGCGGCGACCACGGCAAGCGCCCGCGCCACGACGCCGGAGGCCCGCCGGGCTGGGGCGGCTTTGACCAAGTGGACTGGCCGCTGGAGGACCAATGGACATACCAGGCTGTGGCCAGCGTGATTCTCGGCCATTCGCTGATCCGCTCTTTCCCCGAAGTGGACGCCGAGCGCATTGGTCTCACCGGCGTGTCCTGGGGCGGCTATCTGGTGTGCATCGTTGCCGGCCTGGACACGCGCTTCAAGTTCGCCGCGCCGGTCTACGGCTGCGGCTATCTGGGCGACAATTCCGTCTGGCTGCCGAACTTCAAACAGATGGGGCCGGAGCATGCGGCCAAGTGGCTGCGCGCTCTGGACCCCGCCCCGTACCTGCGGCAGACGGCCATGTCGCTGCTGTGGGTTGACGGCACGAACGATTTCGCCTACCCGCTGGATTCGCTGCAGAAATCGTATCGCGCCACCAAGGGCGCGCGCACGCTGTGTGTCAGAATCCGCATGACCCACGGCCACGGCGGGCCGGGCGAGAATCCGCCGGAAATTCACGCCTTGGCGGAAAACCTGCTGCGCGGCGGCCCACCGCTGGCGAAGCTTACCTCGCAGGGAGTGCAGGACGGCCAGGCTTGGGCCACGTTCACGCTCGCACCGGGGACAGTCCCCGCTGGTCTCAAAGCAGAACTGTGCTTTACCAAGGACTCAGGCCCGTGGCTGGAGCGCCATTGGGACGCTGCGCCTGCCACCGTTGATCCTGCCGCGGCCAGAGTCTCCGCGCCGTTGCCGCAGGGCGTAAAGGTCGCTTACCTGAATCTCATTGACTCGCACGGCCTGGTGGTCAGCGAGTGGCCGCCGGGCCGCCATCTTAAGGGAGAAACGATCGAAGGCGTGCTGGTCATCGCTTTCCAAGCCCCCCTCACTTTTCTCAATGTTTATAAATTTCAAGACAGCGCGCGGCGCGCCATAAGGCAAAGCCGCGTGCCGCTCGAATTGATTGTCTTGGAAGCGAGCAGCATTGTCGAAATCGATTTCACCGCCACGCAAATTCTTCTCGAAATCATCGAAGAGTGCGCACAATCGAAAATCACCTTCGCGATCGCCCGCCTTGAATCGGTGCGCGCGGAGGAAGCGTTCGAACGTTTCGGGATTACCGAGGCAGTCCACCCCGACCACTTCTTTCACAGCGTGGACGAGGCCATAAGGATGCTGGTAAGAAACAGCAAAAAGACGAATGAGTTTCGCGAAGAACCGTAGTAGAAGGCGATTTGGACGAAAAAGCCAGGCGTCAGGTAGGCTGTCCTGTTATGAGTGAAGGGTGGCCCCTTGCATAGCCGGTTCCCTGTGCCTGCCCTAGTCGCCGGCCGCCCGGTAACGGCGGCTTTGCCCTAAATGGGCTTTCGCAGGTGCTTCAAGGAGATTGTTTTCATGGGTCTATTTCCGGTTTTTTTCGGCGCAGGACAGTTTGGGTCCGGTGCAGCGTCGCGGCGGCGGCCCGCGCGCGCCGCCTTTAGCCTGCTTTGCGCGCTCTTTCTGGGCGCCGCCGGAAGCACCTTGCCGGTCCCCGCCGCGTAGCCCTCTATCTTCTTATAAGTCCCCAGAGGAATCCTGTCTGTCGGGGGAAGAATCAGGACGGGGTAGGGAATAACACCGAGTTTGTTGATCGTGGCTGCGTCGATGTAATCGATGTTATAGCCGG
>JBEKKG010000987.1:0-3093 GCA_050010835.1 Planctomycetota bacterium | reverse complement strand
GTTGGAGCGCGATCCGACGATTGCGCATGTCAACGAGGCCACCTGCGCGGCCTGCTGGTACTGCGTGGACGTGTGCCCGTACGGCGCGATCCAGAAGAAGGAGATCAAGGACCGCAAGGGCGTGCTGCTCAAGATGGTCGCCGAGGTCAATGAAGGCGTGTGCCAGGGTTGCGGCCTGTGTGCCGCGACCTGCCGCTCCAAGAGCGTGGAATTGGACGGCTTCAAGGACGAACAGGTCTGCGCGGAAATTATGGCGTTGTAGATGGAAACGAACACCCAATCCGAACAGGCCGTCTGGCAGCCCAAGGTCATCGCCTTCGTCTGCAATTGGTGTACCTATGCCGGCGCGGACTTGGCGGGCACAAGCCGGCTGAAGTACGATGCCAATATCCGCGTGCTGCGGCTGCCGTGCACGGGCCGCATTGACCCGTTGTTCATCATCAAGGCCTTTGAGCGCGGCGCGGACGGCGTGCTGGTTTCGGGTTGCCATCCGGGCGATTGCCACTACAACACGGGCAACTATCACGCCCGGCGGCGCTGGACCCTGTTCCGCGAACTGCTCGAATTTGTCGGCATTGACTTGCAGCGCGTGCAGTTCGCCTGGATTTCCGCGGCGGAAGGGGCAAAGTGGGCTGAAGTCGTCAATGCGATGGTCGCCCATGTGCGCGAGATCGGGCCGTTCGAGGGCTACCAGATTATGCTGGCGCGGTCCGGCCAGGCGGCGTTCCAGCAAATGGTTGGCGCGAAGGGCGGCAACGGTTCGGGCAAGGGCGTGCCCGGTGCGCTGCCGGTGGGCCGCAGCGGGGCGGAGTAGGAAAGGGACGAGGGGTTAGGGGCGAGGGGCGAGGGAAAAGGACGAGGCAGAGTGCAGGATGGCTGAGGTTGTTGAGGAATTGCGCGCGTTGGCCCGCGACCTGCTCACCAAGGGGGCCGTGCAGGTTTTCGTGGGCTACGGCGAAGGTTCGGTCCCTGGCCGGACCGCGCCGACGATCATCACCACCGCCGGCCGCGCCGGCGAGTTGGTGTGGAACAAACATTGCCTCAATAACCTGGCTGTGTACCTGACGCGCAACGAAGTCACCAAGCGTGGCCGCGTGGGCCTAGTGGTGAAAGGCTGCGATGCGCGCGCCGTCACCGGTTTGCTCCAGGAAGGGCAGGCCACGCGGGAGAAGGTGGTCATCATCGGCATGGCTTGTGATGGCATGGGTGAGCCGCTGTTGGAGATGTGCAAGCATTGCGACGCGCACATGCCTGCCGGCCCGGGGGCGGATGCGCACCATCTCGCCTGCGATTACATCATCGGCAAGGCCACGGCCCCGGATGTGGCGCCGGAAGACGGCGGGGCCTGCTACGCGGACGTGGCGAAAATCGAGGCCCTGCCGCCGGCGGAACGGTGGGCCTTCTGGCAGGAGCAGTTCGGGCGTTGCGTGAAGTGCTACGCGTGCAGGCAAGTGTGCCCGCTGTGTTACTGCAAGCGTTGCCTGGCCGAGAAGAACGAACCGCAATGGCTGATGAGCAGCGCGCACGCGGCGGGCAACTTCGCCTGGCATGTTGCCCGTGCGATGCACCTGGCGGGCCGCTGCGTGGGCTGCGGCGCGTGCGAGCGCGCCTGCCCGCAGCACATTCCACTGTCGTTGTTGAGCAAGAAGATGGCCAAGGCGGTGCTGCAGCACTTCAAGTACCGCGCCGGTTGCGATCCGGCGGCGACCCCCGCGGTCAAGACCTTCGATCCTTCGGACAAGAACGATTTCTTCAGGTAGAAACGTGGCGACGATCATCACAGCCGAGAACCTCAAGCAGCTTGCAAGCGCATTGCTCAAAGCGGGCTATCGTGTCATTGCGCCCGCGCGGGAGGCGGAGTTGACGGTCTTCAAGGCCCTCAAGGACGCGCGGGAGATGTTGCCGGAAAGCGAATACATCCTGCCGCAGGCGTCGTTCAAGGAGTTCGTCTTCCCGCGTTGCGAGTGCATCCTGCGCTACCGTTTTGGCGAGGACAAATTGCCGGTCTTCGAATCGCCCAATCTCGACGGTGAGCCGCAGCAGGCCGTGATCGGCTGCCGGCCCTGCGACGCGGCGAGTTTGCCCATCCTGGACAAGGTCTTCGGCTGGGACTACGTGGACCCGTTCTACTTCAAGCGGCGCGAGAAGACCGTGGTGCTCTCCATCGCCTGCAGCCGCGCGGGCGAAAGCTGCTTCTGCACGGCGGTGGGCTATGCGCCGGACGCCACGGCCGGGAGCGACATCCTGCTGAAGAAAAGCGCCGGCGGCAAGTACGTGGCGGAAGTGCTGAGCGACAAGGGCCGGGAGCTTGCGGGGAAGTTCGGCAGCCTGTTCGAGCAGGTTGAGGCGGCGCCGCCCGTTGAAGTCGCGGAGCTAAAGCCGGCGTTTGCTGTCGAGAAGATCAAGCCCTGGCTGGATGCGCACTTTGAGGACCCGCTGTGGCTGGAGATTGCCGCGCGCTGCATGGGCTGCGGCACCTGCGCGTTCGGCTGCCCGACCTGCCACTGTTTCGACATTGTGGACGAAGGGGACCTGAGCGGCGGCTGCCGGCTCAAGAACTGGGACATGTGCAGCTCGGCCCTTTTCACCAAGCACGGCTCTGGGCACAATCCGCGCACCGGCCAGGAGCAGCGCTACCGGCAGCGGGTGTCCCACAAGTTCAAGTACTACCTGGAGAAGTTCGGGCTGCGCGCGTGCGTGGGCTGCGGCCGCTGCTCGGTGCGTTGCCCTGTTAACCTGGACCTCTGCGGAGTGCTGAAGACGATTGCGAGCAAGCAGGCATGAGCATGACAGCGGCCATGACGAACATTTACGCGCCGTATCTGATGACGGTGCAGGAGAGCATTGACGAGGCGCCCGGCATCCGCACGCTGAAGCTTGCGTTCCAGGACGAGGCGGCGCGCAAGGACTTCGCGTTCAAGGCCGGGCAGTTCGGCTTGTATTCGGTCTTCGGCGCGGGCGAGTGCGTCTTCTGCATCGCTTCCGGCGCGACACGCAAGGGCGGCATCGAGTGCAGCTTTCAGAAAGTCGGGCGCGTGACCAACGCGCTGCGCGACGTGGAAGTGGGCGACACCGTCGGCTTCCGCGGCCCTT
>JBEKKG010000986.1:0-3097 GCA_050010835.1 Planctomycetota bacterium | reverse complement strand
CGGGCTGCGGCCGGACCTCGCGGAGATGCTCGCGGGCCTCAAGCCCTCTTTCGTCCGCTTCCCCGGCGGCTGCTGGGTCGAGGGCGACACCATGAAATTCGCCTCGCGCTGGAAACGCACCATCGGCGACATCGCGGACCGCTGGGTCCAATGGAACCTGTGGAACTACTTCGCGACCAACGGGCTGGGCTTCCATGAATACCTCGTCCTATGCGAAGACCTGGGCGCGGAGCCGCTCTTCGTCATCAACTGCGGCATGAGCCACCAGGAGCAGCGGGCGCAGCCGACGGACGTTTCGGGAATGGCCGAGTTTGTCCAGGACGCGCTCGACGCCATCGAATACGCCAACGGGCCTGAGAACAGCACCTGGGGCAGCCTGCGCGCCAAGGCTGGCCACCCCAAGCCGTTCAATATGAAGTTCATGGAGATCGGCAACGAGAACGGCGGGAAGGCCTACGACGCGCGCTACATTCTCTTCTACAAGGCGATCAAGGAGAAGTATCCGGACATGCACCTGGTGGCCAACGTCATTCCCGACAAGCACCCCTGCGAGATTCTGGATGAGCACTACTACAGCACGCCGGAGTTCTTCATGAACAATGCCAGGAAGTACGACAAGTACAAACGGGACGGCTACAAGGTCTACGTCGGCGAGTATGCCGTGACGGCCAACTGTGGCAAAGGCAACCTGCGCGGGGCGCTGGGCGAAGCTGCGTTCATGACCGGCATGGAGCGCAACAGCGACGTGGTGATTATGGCCTCCTACGCCCCGCTGTTCGTCAATGTCCAGCAGCGGACCTGGAGTCCCGACATGATACCTTTCGACAGCTCGCGCGTGTGTGGCATCCCTTCCTATTACGTCCAGAAGATGTTCAGCGAGAACCGCGGCGACGTGGTCCTGCCCGTGACGCTGGAGGCACAACCCATCGTCGAAGAGCAACCGAAGACACTGGCCGGGGCCATCGGCGTGGGCACGTGGGCGACGCAGGCGGAGTACAAAGACATCAAGGTGGCCGCGCCGGATGGCAAGACGCTCTTCGAGAGCAACTTCACCAACGATACCAAAGGCTGGAAGCTCCAGCGCGGCAACTGGAAAGCGCAGGAGGGCGCCCTGCGGCAAGCCGCGCCGGACACCGATTGCCGCGCCGTGGCGGGCGATCCCAAGTGGACTGACTACACCTACACGCTCAAGGCCCGCAAGCTCAGCGGCGCCGAGGGCTTCCTGATCATGTTCCGTGTGCAGGACGATGGCACTTTCATCTGGTGGAACCTGGGCGGCTGGGGGAACAGCCACAGCTCCCTGGAGCGGTCCTTTGACGGCGGCAGGGGCCCGTTCGCCGAAGAGGCCCCCGTGAAGATCGAGACCGGGCGCTGGTATGACATCAAGATCGAGGTACAGGGGAAAACACTGCGCTGCTACCTGGATGGGAAACTCATCACTCAAGCCACCGATTCGACGGTCGCAACAGAGCCGCTCTATGCCACGGCCAGCCGCGAACAGTCCTCCGATACGATCATCGTGAAGGTGGTGAACGTAAGCAACGGCGAGCAGAATCTGAAGGTCGCTTTGCAGGGCGCCAAGGACGTGTCATCCTCCGGCCTGGCCATCGAGCTCTCCGGCCAGCGCACGGATGAGAACACGCTCGACGAACCCGCCAAAGTCGCGCCGGCCACAAAGAAGATTGAGAATGCGGGACGGGAGTTCAGTTACACATTCCCGGCAAACTCGCTGACCATACTGAGGTTGAAGGCGAAGGAGTGAATGGAATTGAAAATTGGCAACCGTTCAGTCGGAGCCGCGACCGTGAGGGAGCGGACATTGCCGCTTGCTTACGCGCGCGGCTCGGAGACTGAGCGGTTACTCCCAGAGCAATTCTTACGGCTGGAAGAGTTGCACCTGGTCTTCCGGCTCGGCTTCCTCCTGCCAGCGGGCCAGCGGCGGGTCACCCCCGTGCCAGCCCCAGCCGAACTGCGGCGACTCATCCGCGGCCTCTTCCGGGCTGGACGCTGCTGCTGGCAGCTCAAACTTGAGCGCACCCAAATCCACACGCCCATCCGCCGGGACGACGACAGTTGCCAGCAAGACCGGTGGCAGCTTGGGCGTATCCTCGTCCTTGCGCCAGTAAGGATGCGGGTAACGGGTCACCTCAGCCCACACCTTGTACTCGCCCGGCGGAACTCCGTGAAAGACAAAAGCTCCGGGCTCAGCGACCTCCAACTGCACCCCAGGTGGCGGAGTGCCGATGATGATCGGCTTGTGCTGGCTGGAGCCTGTCAGTCTGTTTTGGTATCCCAAGTAAACGCTGCCAGTCGCGGCACGGCCAACCAGTTCCAAGGTCAGATTCCCGTAACTCCTCCCTGCACCGGCCCCCGGCCCCGCCGCCTTGGGGAACACAACGCGGCCCTTTACCGTGGCCGAGCCGCTCTCAATTTTCAGGGCCACGGCGGGCAGCGTGTGCAATTCCGCGACACTCTTGAGCGCACGCACCTCCACCGGCCCCGCAATCAATTGCATCTGTCCTTCGGCCGGCGCAGAGCCTTGGTAGAAGGGATTTGCGTAGATCGTCCTCGTCTCCCGGCCAGGGGTCAGCAGGACATCGTACTCGCCCGGTGTCACGCCCCATATCTCGGCGCGCCCGGACGCATCCAGAGCCACCGGAAACCACAGCGGCTGCTGCCAGGGTTCAGGCCTGCGCGGGGACAGCGGATCCCTTGCGCCTCTCGGGGTCAGCATCGCGGAGGAACCCGCAAAGCAGCGCTCAACACTGAGGGCCGCTCCGCCCGGCCGGACAAGCTTCAGGCTTGGTTCCGGACTTGCCGTGTCAAGGCGCAGAACGCCCTGGACTTGCTCTGCGATCATCAATCCCGGGGCCCAAGCCTGCAGCGAGTACCGCCCAGGCACCAAGCCGGTGAAAGTGAAGCGGCCCTCAGACGTAACTCCGGTGGTGCGGTACACGCTCAACAGCAGACCCACGACTGTCTTGGGGTAGAGGCCCTTTTCCGGCGCCTCGACGCGGCCGGAGAGCGTCAGCCCCTGGCGCAGGACGGCCGTCACCTGCGCCTCCGCATTCACCGTCACGACGGCCTTGCAGTCCTC
>JBEKKG010000985.1:0-3111 GCA_050010835.1 Planctomycetota bacterium | reverse complement strand
CAGCCTTGAGATAACTTTGGAGCGGAGGGGTCAGTAAGCTCAGCAGCAGTGGCGAGGGGACATTGCCTGACGCGTATGCCGGGCTGTGAACTACCGCCCCCTCGTAGTTGAAGAAAAAGAAGACGCGGTCACGGCGTATCGGCCCGCCTATGTTGCCGCCGAACTGGTTCCATCGCAATGCGGACTTGGGCAGCCCGGAGGCGTTGTTAAAGAAGCTGTTGGCGTCCAGCTTGTCGTTCCGCAAGAACTCGAACAGTCTGCCATGAAACTTGTTCGTCCCGGACTTCGAGGTGAGGTTGACCACCGAACCGGTCGCCCTTCCATACTCGGCAGAATACGCGCCTGCAGTCACCTTGAACTCCTGGATGGCGTCAATGCTCACGGTGGTGATCAGGTATCCTCCACCACCGGCGCCAGCGTCGCTGGCCACCGCGTTGTTCTCGCCGAATGACATGTCCACGCCGTCGAGAAGCATGTTGTTCCCGAAAGCTGGGGACCCCTGAACCTCCAGGCCCCCGCGGCCCCCGACGGAGCTGACTGGGTTATTAACAACGCCTGCCTCCAAGTCGAGCAACTGGCGAAAACTGCGGCCGTTCAGCGGCATCGCGTCGACCTTACTATTGTCGACTACGGTACCGACCTCGGTCGTCGTGGAGTTCACTAGCGGCGCGCGAGCGGACACTTCTACTTTCTGCGCGACCGTAGCCAGGGTAAGGTGAAAATCGATTTTCGGTTGGGTACCGGCATGCAGGAATAGCTCCGCTGTCTTGGCATTCTGAAAGCCGGCCTGTTGAACCTCCACCACATACCGCCCAGTGGGCAGAAGAGGAAACTCGTAATACCCGACGTCGTTCGTCTTCGTTCCAAAGGGCTGATTGCTATCTACATTGGTTGCCGTCACGCTGGCGCCAGCGATGGCCGCGCTGCTCGGATCCAACACGTTACCTACAATGGACCCTCCGGCTATCTGAGCCCAAATGGGCACACTGCATGAGAGCGCCATCACAACGGAGATCACTGCCTTCTTTGTTGTGCTAAGCATCTATTTAGTCTCCTTCCTGTCCCGCAAACGAGACAGTATATATTTGATCCCACATATCGTATACTCCAGGCCAAAATCTATTGTCAAGCCTTTTTTTGTCTTTTTTTGCCGGACGCAATTCCAGCGAAAAGCTCCTGCCGCACCTGAGGCAGCACAGTCCGGCGAAGGGACAAACGTGCAGTCCTCGCTCTCGCCCACAACATCCTGCTGATTGTTTATTATCTGCTGAAGGAGAGCCGGACCTAAGAGGGCCTCGGCGCCGAGTGCTTCGACCGAATCAACGCCGAGAGTCTAACACGCCACCCGGTCAAGAGGCTGGGACGAATAGCTTGCCAAGTCCCCCTGAGCCTCGCGAGAGCTAAGGCTTGGCGCCCACTGAGTATTGTTCTCGACGGCGGTCGGGTGGCGGCGCGGCAAGGCGCGAATTGGAAGGATTGGGCCTCTTCTCTTCCTCGTGAGAGATATAATTTTTCACGCAGGAGCTGAGGATCCTGATCGATTCCTCCGCCATGTCGCCGTCCCGGCTTTCAATTGCGTCAACGATCTGACCATGCAACCCCGGAGTCCCACCCCAGTCACTCTCAAGGGCCAGCACACCCCCGGCTATTTGGTAGCCGAACCAGGGCAGCATGGTCATCTTAAGGCAATTCTCAAGAAACGGATTCCCCGAGTAAGCCCAAAGCTTCTCGTGGAACTGCAAGTCGCATTCCGAGTAAAGCAATTGATCCCGGCGTTCCAGAGCGTTGGCCATGTTTGTCACGACACGGCGAAGCACCTTGAGTTCCTCAGAAGTCGCGCGGGACGCGGCTAGCCGTGCTGCCAAACCCTCGAGCCGGATACGAACCTCGAGGATGAGCTCCAACTCCTCGAGGGACAGCTTCACAACAAACATACCGCCGTTCGCGTCACGCTGAACTAAGCCGCGTGCAGCGAGACGGTTCAGCGCCTCGCGCACCGGGATTATACTGACATTGAATTGGCTCGCCAGATGGCTTAGAAGCAGCCTCTCCCCTGGGCGAAGGGTGCCTCTGGTGATGGCCTTTTCTATCTCCCCGGTGATGTGGTCGGAGACAAGCCATTTTTTGGGAGCTGCTTGAAAGACATGGGTTCTTGTCGATTTGCTGGTCATCGAATTTACTTTACCGTAGGAGACGCTTCTCCGTCAAAACATTTTTATCACATATAGAATATACGAAGATATTCAGGCATCCGAGAAATTGGTCCGTTTTGATGACTTGCCCTTGCCACTTTGCATCTTGTCCGGCGAGGCTGCACAACTCATTAACGACAGCGTCGCCCGGATCACCGCGCAGCACGCAACCCTTGTCATGTCACGCGTAGCGCAATTTCTGTAGGGGTAGGCTTCCGATAGAGGCGTCGCAGGACAAGTCGCCCTGCCCAGTTTGATTCGGGCTGACGGCACGCCGTGCTATGAGGATGTGCTTCGCCGTGTGGCCCCCGGCTCGACTTTCGGAATCATACGACAGATCACTATGAGGGCGAGCGGGTGCATGATGCCGCCGATGATGAAAAGTGGGACGTAGGTATGGAACCACTGGAGCACGTAGCCGGCGGCAAGTGCCAGAATCATCCCGCCGACGGCGCCGCCGGAACCGCCCAGGCCAATGACTAAACCGACGTCCTTTTTCGGAAATATGTCAGAGGCGAGCGTAAAGATATTGGCGGACCAGCCTGGGTGTGCCGAAGTTGCCACCGAAATAAGAGCTAGCGCCATCCAGGTTTTCGGCACAAAGACCGCAGCAATCCCGGCGGGCATCGAGAAGGCGCAGATGGCCATGGTCACTTTGCGCGCCCGCTCTACCGCCCATCCTCGCTTGATCAGTGAACCGGAGAGCCAGCCGCCTGCAATGCTGCCGACATCCGCCGCCAGAAAAGGAATCCAGCCGAAGTGGGCGATCATCTGAAGCGAAAACCCGCGCGCCTGCACAAGATAGGAGGGCAGCCAGAAGACATAGAACCACCAGATGGGATCTGTCAAAAACCTCGAGATGATGAACCCCCAGACCTCGCGATACTTGAGGATTTTTCCCCACGAGGTTGGCGGCTCC
>JBEKKG010000984.1:0-3111 GCA_050010835.1 Planctomycetota bacterium | reverse complement strand
CCCGCCAACCAGTTCCCGCAGCGGGTTCCAGACCCAGGCTCCCGCCAGAACCAGCGCCGGCCACCAGAACCAGGGGCTGAGCAGGCCCACGGAACCCAAGACAAAGACTGCCAGAGCCAACGCGCCCAAGCCGGCGGCGGCAGCCAGCACCGCCCTTTCCAGAGGCCCGCTGAAGCGCTCGCGTTGCACGGCCAGGAAGGGCAGGCTGAACAACCGCAAGCCGAGGCCCGCGGCCACGGCCACCACGCCGGCGCCCACAGCGACAGCGAAAACATTTCTCAGGAACCCCGTGCCAAACAAAATTGCGAGCAACAGCAGGGCGCTGAGGGCCGCCAGCGGCAGCGCCCGGCGCACCTCGTCAGCCTTCACCGGAAAGGCCTTCCCGCGGCGGCGCTGCGCCAGCAGAGCCAGCAGCACGCCCAAGCACGCCGCGGCGGCAGGCAGGCGCAGGAGCAAGGGCATATCCGGCCCATAAACCACAGCCAGGTATTCGGCCGCGGGGGTCGCCTTGAACAGCCACCATAAGAGCAACAAGGCCGGGAGCAAGAAGGCGGCCAGCCAGCCCAGGCTCCAGGCCCGAGGGGCAAGCTGGAGAGCTTGCCCTACCGGTGTTGGTTGGCTCTCGGACTCGGCGCTCGTCACTCGTCCCTCGTCCCTGGCCCCTCGCCCCTCGCCCCTCGTTACTCCGAGAGTGACCCCGCGGAGAACGAGACGCCCCGTAGGTTCATGGCCAACTGGTCTGGGTTGGGCGAAGCCTCCATCGCCACATCCTCGCCCACCAAGCCCCGCTTGACCAGATCGCAAAGGGATTGGTTGAAGTCCTGCATCCCTTCATGGCGAAAAGTCCTTATGGCGTCGGCGATCTTCTTGTCCTCGCTCTCGAAGATCAGCTTCTTGATCAGCGCGTTGACGAACATTATCTCCACCGCCGGAACCCGCGGAATGTCGCGGCGCAAGCCCTGGAGCAGCTTCTGCACGATGACCGCACGCAGGTTGAAGTAGAGCAACTGCCGGATCTGGTAATGCCTTTCAGTCGGGAAGTAATCCAGCACGCGGCCGATGGTCTGGCCCGCGGTGCTGGCGTGGATCGTGCCGAAAACCAGATGCCCCGTCTCGGCTGCCATCAACGCCATCTCGAATGTTTCGGCGTCGCGCATTTCGCCCACCAGAATGACATCCGGGTCCTGGCGCACTACGCTGCGCAGTCCGTTGGCGAAGTCCGGCACGTCAATCCCCACTTCGCGCTGGTTGACGATGGCCTTCTCGTCCTTGTACAGGTACTCGATGGGATCCTCAATAGTGACTATGTGCAGCGGCTGGGACTGGTTGATGATCTCGATGAGCGCGGCCAGCGTGGTGGACTTGCCCGACCCGGTGATGCCGGACAGCAACACCAGTCCGTTGTCCAGCGAGGGGATTTTCTTGATGCCGGGGGGCAGATTGAGCTGCTCGATAGTGGGCAACTCCGTTTTCACGGCGCGCGCCGCCAGAGAGAGCGTCCCGCGCTGCCGGAAGATATTGACACGGAAGCGGCCCACGCCCCTTATAGAGTAAGCGAAGTCCGCACCTCCCTGTTGCTCCAATTGCCTATTCTCCTTGGATCCCAGTATCTCCGCGAACAAGGCGCTGAGTTGGTCCAAGGTGAACGGCGGCGCATTGGCGGGACGCAAGGTGCCTCCCACCCGGAACAATGGCGGCTGCCCTACCTTCATGTGCAAGTCGCTGGCCTTGAGCTTGACGGCCGCTGCGAAGTACTTGTCAATCTCTTTTACCGCTCCGTCCGGCTTGCGCCTTCCTTCAACGTCAGCCTGCGCCAACACCGCGTCACTGATCGCTTTTGGCGCTACATCCGGCTTGCGCGTTCCTTCGACCGCCACACTGCTCTGCATTTCGCCCATTTCAGCCCTCCCTGTACTGTCAATCCAAAATCCAGTAACCGTTCAGTCCGAGCCGCGACCGTAAGGGAGCGGACACTGCCGCTTGCTGACGCGCGCGGCTCGGAGACTGAACGATTACAAAATCTAAAGCAACCGCACGGCCACGCCTCTGTCTCTCAGGTACTCCTTCGTCTGCTGCAAAGTGTACGTCCCGTAATGGAAAATGCTGGCCGCCAGCGCCGCGTCGGCCTTGCCCAAGGTCAGGGCCTCATACAGGTGTTCCAGCGTGCCCGCGCCGCCTGAAGCAATCACAGGGACACCCACGTTCTCCGCTATGGCGCGTGTCAGTTCCAAGTCGTATCCGGCCAATGTCCCATCGCTGTCCATGCTGGTCAGCAGGATCTCGCCGGCTCCACGTGCCGCGCCTTCGCGCGCCCAGGCGATGGCGTCGCGGCCGGTGTCAATCCGCCCGCCGTGGATGTACACGTTCCAGGCTTCAGGCTGCGGGCCGGCGGCTGGAGACAGCCCTCCCGCCGCAGCGCTCCGGCCTGCAGCTTTTCGTTTAGCGTCAATGGCCAGCACGACGCATTGCGAACCGAACTCCTTGGCCCCGGCAGAGAGCAACTCCGGGGCCTTGACTGCGGCCGAGTTTATCGAAACTTTGTCCGCGCCGGCCAACAGCAGCCTGCGCATGTCCTCCAGCGTGCGCACCCCGCCTCCGACTGTCAGCGGACAGAAGCACTGTTCCGCCGTCCGCCGCACCACGTCCACGATCGTGTCGCGGCCTTCATGGCTGGCGGTGATGTCGAGGAAGCAGACCTCATCGGCCCCCTGCGCGTCGTAGCGCGCCGCCACTTCAACCGGATCGCCCGCGTCCCGCAGCCCGACAAAGTTGATGCCTTTGACCACCCGGCCGTTCTTGACATCCAGGCAGGGAATCAGCCGCTTCGTCAACATGGCCCCTAAAATACCCGGTGCGGCGGCGCGGCGCAAGCAAGTCAACAGCAACCCGCTAAACACAGAGGACGCAGAGTACACAGAGGAAAGGCCTGAAGAGGTGATTGCATGTGGGGTGACGCCTTTTCACCTGTTCACCCCTTCACCCCTCACCTCTTCACGGGTGCATGTCAGTAAATGCGTGGCCCAGAGCGTACCGCGGGCGTCCCGCCCGCCTTCGTCCTCGCGCCCTGCCAGCCTGCCACGAGCGGGCGGGACGCCCGCGGTACATTTGCTG
>JBEKKG010000983.1:0-3111 GCA_050010835.1 Planctomycetota bacterium | reverse complement strand
AAAGGGTTTGAGCGTAACGCGATAGCTGTTGTAGGCCGCCCGCGCCAGCGCGTGCGCGGCATAGGTGCGCGCGGCGGCCAGGCGCGCCACCAAGCCAGCGGAGACCGGGGCACGTTCGCCCGACGCAACCAGCGCTTGGGCGCGGCTGAGCTTGTCGCGCCAGCGGTAACGATAATCGAAGACCTCATCCAGGACCTGGGCGTCAAGCAGAGCGCGCCGGAACTCATAGATGAATCCGCGGCTGTGCGCATGGATGACGGGCGCGGCAGGGTCGCGGATGAGCGCGTGTCCGGCTTCGAGCACGCGGCGCGCCCACTGGAGGTCCTCGGCGTAGCCGCACGCGCCAAAGGGAATCTGTTCCCAAACGGCACGGCGCAAGGCCGCGCAGACATTGTCAAAGCGGTACAGTTCCAGGCGCTGGGCGGGCGGGTATTGCGCGTAGCCAGGGTGGTCTGCCAGGCAAATGCGGACTGGCGCCGCGCCGCTCTGCGTGTCCAGGCTGCTCTTGATCCGCAGTTCCAGCGGGCCGGCAGGCGGCGGAATCTGCCGCGAAGTGGCCCCGGCCACGGCCTGGTCCTCAAAATGCGCCGCCAGCCGCGCCAGCCAGTCGCTCCCCGCCGGCAGCGCGTCCTGCACTGTCAGAAAAACAATGTCGCCTGTGGCGGCGGAGATGCCGGCATCGCGGACCAAGCCGTGGTTGTAGGGCTCGTTCCATTTGACGATCCGCGCCCCTGCGGCAGCAGCCTGCTGGCAGGTGTCGTCGCTGGAGCCGGAGTCCACAATAACGATCTCATCCGGCGGGCAGGGCTGCTGCGCGCGCAGGCGCTCCAGCAATCCGGCCAGCGATGGCCCGGCGTTCAAGGTGGGAATGACCACGGAAACGCGCATGGGGGTATCTTATACCACTTTCTGCCACAGAGGACACAGAGGACACAGAGAACGACAAAATTCAGGCTTTACAAAATCTAAAATCCTCTCTCTGTGTCCTCTGTGGCAAGGAGTCATTGTAGTATTAGACTTCGGGCCATGGATGCGAAAGAACCTCTGAAACACGGAGTGGTCGCGGTGCTGGAAGATGGGCAGGGCCGGTTCCTGTTCATACGCCGTGGACTGGGCCTCAGCCGCGCGCCAGGCTGGTGGTGCTTCGTCGGTGGCGAAGTGGAGCCAGGCGAGACCTGGGCAGTGGCGCTGGAGCGGGAAGCACGCGAAGAAGTGGGACTGGAAGTCCAGGCACTGGAAAAGATTCAGGAGAGCATTTCACCTGAAGGGGAGTTCCGGTTGCACTGGCTGCGAGCCAAGCTGCGACAGCCTGGACAGACGATGTGCCTGCACGCGCTGGAAGTTGCGGAAGCGCGTTGGCTGCGGCCGGACGAGGCCCTGAGGCTGGAACCCATGTTGCCGGCGCTGCGTGCCTGGCTCGCCAATATCATGACGACTTCCGGCCAAAAACAGGACATATAGGACGAATATGACGTACGGGAGCAGGATAAAGCAAAAAGGACCTCTGTGTCCCCTGTGTTCTCTGTGGCAAGGGGTCGTTTTAGTATTGCGAACGAATCAGTGTTCAGCCTTAACGTCGTAATCCGGAACCGCCATGCCGTTCCGCAAGCGTGTGCCCGGCGGCAGCAGCTTGAGCTGGAAGGAACTGACGATTTCCATCCGTTGCTCCTTGTGCTGGGCAGGCTTGTCCGCGGGCTGCGGGATATCCGCCTTGTCGTCCACGACGACATTGAAGTTCTCACTCTTCTCCAGGATACGGCCCTTTTCCACGTCCACGGACACCGAGCCGGAGCCGGAGAGGCTGTGAATTGTCCGGTTCATCTGGTGAAACTCATCGGGAAAGCGCGCCCGGAACTCAGCCGCCCTTGAATCGAAAACGCCGCTGAACTGATAGTCCACCACGGCCACCTGCGCGCCGCCGCCTTGCCGCACTTCCCTCAAGCGCCCGACCAGGCTGAGGTTGAACTGCGTGGGCAGCACGCGGGCCGGAGCCAGTTGCTCCACCGGGATAATGACCGGGATCTTGAACCGCCACTCGTCCCCCGGCGCCACGGCCCGCTTCGAGAAGAGCGGGAACAGATAGTGGGGCGACTCATCATGGCACACCAGCGGCTTTTCGACCGGGCGCTGGTCTGCCACGTTGTCGCGCAGGATGTCTATTGTGTCGTCGCCGGTGAGGAAGACGAGTTTGTCTTTCTCCTTCTTAACGACCTGGCCGCACAATTGCTGCCCGTTCTTCAAGATCAGGAGTTCCTCAGTGCGGCAGGCCGGGCGGTTCTGGGCGTCAAAGGCATAGCAGCGCAGCTTGTTGACCAGGTTGAAGCTCGGCCCCAGGTTCACGATCTCATCCGTGTTGGGCAGGATCCGGTCAATCTTCTTGCCGTTCTCCAGGACCTCCAAGCGCTTGCGGTCCAGATACGTGCGCCGGATGGCCAACTGGTCGAACCCGTCGGCCTGCTCGACGCAAAGCACAGTCAGATAGAATTCGCCGCTCTCGTCGTACCTGGCTGCGGATTGCTGCGAGCGTTTGATTGAGCCTTCATAAAGAAGACTTTGGCCAGGCGTGTGCTTCAGGCGCAACGTGACGGACTGGCCTGGGACGAACTTTTGCGTCCAGGCGACCGGCGTTTCCTTGGGCTCATCCCTGCTGCTTTCCTTGGCCGCGGCGGGCCCAGCCGGCATTCCGGCCTGCAAGGCGAAAAGCAGGATGGACAACCACCGCGGGCTTGTGCACGCTCGGTTCATACAATACACTCTACACTGCGCCTTGGGATTTGCGATTTGCGATTTGCGATTTTCTGTAACCGTGCAGTCCCACCCCGGCCTTTTCCGCGTCCGCGGGGCAGAGAATGGGAAGAATGGGAAGGATGGGAAAGATGGGAAGAAGATGATGATGGGTCCTCCCATCGTTCCCATCCTTCCCATTCTTCCCGTGTCTCCCATAGTACCTAGCGTTGTGCTCCCGAAGACCGCTTGCTGACGCGCGCGGCTCGGAGACCCAACGGTTACCGGATTTCGAGTTCATGCCGCCCAGAATCCTCCTGGTCAACCCGCCCATCTACGACTTCTCAGCATACGATTTCTGGCTGAAGCCATACGGCCTGCTGCGGG
>JBEKKG010000982.1:0-6071 GCA_050010835.1 Planctomycetota bacterium | reverse complement strand
TGTTCGGGCTTCTGAACCGGCAGCACCTTCAGCATGACCAGGCGGTTCATGCCGGTGTCACGGGCCTTGAGGATACGGGCGCGGCCTTTCTCGCTCACTACCTCCAGGACCTCATACGGGCCGAAGGCGCGCACCAGCGTGCCCGCCTGCGGTTTGCTCTCGGTATCCGCAGCCTTGGCCTTGCGGTGTTCATGCACGCCGAGAATCAACTGCTTGAGCTGCATGGGGGTCATGAAATGCCGCTCCAGCAACACCTGGCTGGCACGGACGCGGATGCCGGCGCGCCGCAGCGCATCCAGGCGTTTGAGAGCGACCTCCACCTGCGCCGCGGACAGATAGCCCTTGTCCACGCCTGCCGAAAGCAACTCATGGTCCGAGGCGGCGTCCTCAAGGCCGGTCGTCCCGTTGCTCAACTGAGTGCTACCTCCACCGGATTCCGGGGACATGATCCCGATTTCCAAACAGCCGGCCGGATTCCGGGGACACGATCCCGATTTCCAAACAGCCGGAAATCGGGTCATGTCCCCGGAATCCGGTCATTGGGTCCCCAGGCAATGGATAACCCGCCTTTCCGTGAAAATCAACTGCAACGGCCAGTCGTGTTCCAGCGTGGGCACGGCGTCCAGCACCTGGCACTCATAGGCCAGCGCGCAGACTACGGCGCGCGGCCCGGCCCGCGCCAGGAAGCGGTCGTAATAGCCCCCGCCACGCCCCAGACGGCGGCCCTGTGTGTCGAAAGCCAGGCCGGGAACGACGAGCAGGTCAATCTGCTCCAAGGGCACGACACGCAGGGCCTCCTTGGGTTCACGGAAGGAAAAGCGGCTTGGCACCAGATCCTGCAGCAGGTCGCTGACGGCGTGCGCGGCCAGGCTGCGGTCTTTCTTTCGCGTCCGCGGCAGGCACAGCGTCTTGCCTTGTGCGAGACACGCCTGCTGCAAGCCGTGCGTGTCAACTTCCGTGCCGGCGGAATCGTAAGCCAGCACGGTCCTGGCCGCGTGGAACTCGGGGCTGGCCAGGAACCGCGCAAGTATCTCCGCGCTGCGCCGCGCGCGCTCGTCCGCGCCCAAGGCGGCGAGTGCGCCCTTGACCAGTTCGCGCAAGGCTGTCTTGTTGTCTGCCACAGTCAAAGTCCCTTTGGGCATGAAATCGCCGGCCACAATGGTAGTATACATTGAGGAGCCTTGCCATGAAGATTACCGCAGTGCGCGTCATTGTCACCTGTCCCACCCGCAACTTCGTCCTGGTCAAAATCGAGACCGACGCGGGCCTCTACGGGGTGGGGGATGCGACCTTGAACGGCCGCGAACTGGCTGTGGCGGAGGCGCTGGAGAAACACATCGCGCCTTTGCTCATCGGCCGCGACCCCGGCCGCATCGAGGACACCTGGCAATACCTTTTCCGCGGCACGTACTGGCGCGGCGGACCGGTCCTGATGACGGCGTTGGCGGGGATTGACCTGGCGCTCTGGGACATCAAAGGCAAGGCGGCCAACATGCCCGTCTATGCGCTGCTGGGCGGCAAAACCCGCGAAGCCGCGCTGTGCTACACGCACTGCGGCGGCCGCGACTTCAGCCAGGTTGAGGACAACGTGCGCGCGGCCGTCGAGAAGGGCTACAAGGTCATCCGCGTGCAGGTGGCCATCCCGGGCACGAGCGGCACCTACGGCGTTGGCGCGGCCAGGCCGGCGGCCCCCGATAACGCGGGCATGAAATGGCTGGCTCAAGAGGGCCTGCCTTTCGAGGAGACTTGGGAACCCGGCCCATACCTGCGCACCATCCCGCGCCTCTTTGAACACTTGCGCTTGCGGCTCGGCGACGAGATTGAACTTTTCCATGACGTGCACGAACGCCTGACTCCCATCCAGGCCGCGCGGCTGGCCAAGGAACTGGAGCCGTATCATCTTTTCTTTCTCGAAGACTGCCTGAGGCCGGAACACAAGGAATCGTTCCGCATTGTGCGGCGCGCCTCCACCACCCCGCTGGCTATGGGCGAACTCTTCCACACCAAGTGGGAATGTCTGCCGCTCATCAGCGAGCAGCTCATTGACTTCATCCGCTGCGACCTCGGGCACATCGGCGGCATCACCGAAGCGAAGAAGATCGCGGCCATCGCGGAAGCCTATTACGTCCAAACGGCCTGGCACGGTCCCGGCGACGTGGCCCCGCCCACGCACGCGGCCAACGTCCACGTGGACATCTCGATCCCGAACTTCGGTGTGCAGGAGTCCGTCAGTTTCCCGCCGGAAGTGCAGGAAGTCCTGCCCGGCGGCCCCACATATAAGGACGGCAGCCTGTGGGTCAGCGACGCGCCGGGACTGGGCACGGACCTCAACGAAAAGGCCGCACGGAAGTACCCTTATAAGCGGGGCTACTTGCCGACCTCGCGGCGCGCGGACGGCGCGGTGCAGGACTGGTAGCCGATCGAATCCTGTCGAATGCCTCCGGTTCCGGACTGCTTTCTCCTTGGTATCGAGCATGTAATATTGTTGCAAGTGCCATAAGGATATGATGTTATGATAGACACGCCTGTACGGAAGGCGCTCATTTCTTGAACCGTTTTGATACACTTCTGGAACGGTTTTGATCCATGTTTGAACCGTTTTGATCCATGTTTGAACCGTTTTGTCACATGTTTGAACCGTTTTGATCCATGTTTGAACCGTTTTGAATCGAGTCTTAATGCTCTTGGCGGAGTAGAATCCGAAGACCTGTTCCAAGCAAGTGGCTTCAACATCCTTGTGAACCCTGAAACATTGGGCAGAATGGAGCACGTATATCTTGATTATATGCCCACATATTAGCATCATTTTAGTGCTATTCCAGTGCCATTTGCGCGTCATTTCCAGCACATTTGCATGTCAAAGACAGCCTGTTTTTCGAGCAGTGCCGAGAGTGAGCGCATTGCACAAGCCCTTCCCGGAAGGCCCCTTGGTCAAGGCGCACACCAGAAACTGCACAGGTTGGCGGCACCGCCAGCGGTCAATCATCCTGGACTGTGCTGTCGTGACCATGTTGGCTCCTGCCTCACACTACGCAAAATCCATCCCTTCTCAAAACAACATGCCCCTATAGTATAATACGATTGCGGCGCATAGTTGTCAAGGGGGAAAATTGAAAAAATCTGGTCGGGCAAGGGGAATGAGGTGCTACGGCAAGGGTGCGTCGCTGGAAGCCCAAGCCCTGATGAGTAGGCCGTCACTTCATTTCCCAGGCGGTCGGGTCGTTGGCTCCGGGCCTGCCTGGTTTTCTCGAGCGGCGTCGCGTTTGGTACGGCGGGCGGTCATTACGTGCTCGCGGCTCGGCAGGTGCACTGGAGGCGGCCCCTTGGAACGGCGCCAAGTGCGGCGCGCGGCCGAGACACGAATCCGGTGCGAGCGTTTCGTGGCCAACCAGCCAAAAAAGATGAGCACAGCGGCAACAACAATTACCAACATATCCCCACCTCCTTTGAGAGGTCGCTAAGTATACTACAGTGTGTCAGCAAACCTTCAAGCGGGCTCATTCGGAATTCAGTGTTATGTTCCCTGATTGCCGTGATGGCTGGCCAGCAGCGCGATGAGATTGTGCGAGAAATGAACGAGCATGCCGGGAATCAGGCTCTTGGAGCTACGGCGCAACCAACCCAGGTATAAGCCCATGAACACAAGATAGGTGAAGAAGCCCGCAGCGTTGAGGTGTGCAATGGCAAAGACCACCGCCTGGACCAGCAGGGCTTCGCGGCCCGTCATGATCTTCTCCAGGGAACCCTGCACCAAACCGCGAAAGAAAACCTCTTCGAAGATTCCCGGGACTACACATATCGAGACCAGCAGCACTGGCCAGGGCAGCCGCAGTTCGGCAAAAACCTCCGTGCCCTTCACGTGTTCCGCAAAGTCGCCGAGGCCCAGCGCTGTAAGCATGAGATGGTTGTTCGCAACTGTAACGGCATACGTCAGGAGGGCCGTGAGGGGCAAAAAGAGCAACAGGCCCAGGCTGAAACCGGGCCTGAAACTCGCAACCCGCAGCACATCGTCGCTGAAGAACCAGCACAACGAAACCACAATGATGGCAGAGTCTGCCAGGAGCATGCCCCAGGCCTCATCCAGAGGCAGCACATAGGCGGAGATGAAGTTCAGCACCAGGATAGCGACGTAGAAGGTGGCGACACGGCGAACCCTGTTCCAGGCGCCGCGAACTTCCCGGTCCGTCTGTGCCAGGCGGCGCTTGGCCTTGAGGTATTCTTCAAGGTCCGCGCGGCTGCGCCCGCACCCAGGGCAGAACTTGTTGCCCGCCGGAAACTGCCTGCCGCAGTTGGGACAGCGGAATAGGGCCGCAGCTTGGGGAGTGCCGGCGACGGTCCCAGTGCTGCCCGCTTCCCCGGACGCGGGAGCGTTAGTCGCGCCATTTGCGGGCGGGCCCGGGACTTGGCCACTCGGCGGCGCCGTGTCATCAGGCATTGCTAACCAGGATTCTCCTTGGCAACCCCCGCTGGATCAGCTTCTCCTTGCGCCAGGGCGGCACGCCGCCGCGCAAGCTCCTCCGCCTTCTGGCGCGCCACCTCCTTCTCATGGATGCGCCGCTCAGAGGTCGCGGACTGAATCGCCGACCCAAGAGCGCCGAGGATGGCCACGCGCACCACCCAGCCCCCGGGACTTAGGAGTGCTGCCGGGGTGATCGCCAACCCGCCAACCAGCACGGTGAGGTAGGTGATCAGGCCCGCGACCGTTGCCGGCAGGGGCGAGAAGCGCGCCCACCCGTAAAGCCCCAGGAAGATCACCCCGACAAGCCCGTACTCCAGAAAGCAAATGGCGCCAAAATGCTGCGCCAGCCATACGGCTTTGTCGAACGCCGCCAAGTCACCGCCATCAGCGGCGAGCAACTTTCTGGCCGCGCCTGTGTCAATCTCCAGCAACAGCTCGTATTGGCTTCTGTAATGCAGGTAGACGAAGATCCACCCGGCAAGGTTGAGCAAGGCCAGGAGGAGCAGCGTGTTGGCACCGCTGCGGATAAGCCGCAGGTTCCGGCCTTTCTGCAGATTCCGGCGCCACTCAGCCATAGTGCGCCTGGGTCTGACACCCACACGCACGGGCGCTCCGCACGCACCGCAGAACGTGGCCCCGGCATCCAGGTTGGCGTGGCACTTCGCACATTGTCGCGGCGGCGCGGCAGGTTTGGCGGGCGTTGCGGCCTGGCGAGGCGGCAGCTTGAATGGATGGCCGGGTCTGCGGTGCGGCCTGAATGACATAGAAGCTGCTCCTCACCAGGAACTCTTAGATGATACTGACGCTTTGTCAATCGTGGATCAGCAAACAGCGACGCTGGCGACCTTCTGGAATGCGCTCCTTGCCAAGCGGCGGGACGCGAGTAAACTGGATGTTGGAGCAGAGCCCATGTTCCTGCATGTTAGAGAAGCCAAGTACTTGCATGACTACGTGGTCTGGCTGCGTTTCGATGACGGCGCCGAAGGGCAGATTGACCTGTTGGGAGAACTGTGGGGTGAGATGTTCGAGCCGCTAAAAGACCTGGCGGCCTTTAGAGCCTTCCGAGTTGATCCTGATCTGCAAACCATCGTATGGGAGAACGGCGCCGATCTGGCACCCGAGTTCCTCTACGAGAACATGAAAGTGTCGGCGTGACTCGACGCTGCATCTTGACTAAGCGCGCCTGTTCCTTCTTGCCCTCCGTGCCCCCACCACGAGCCCAATGACCAGCAGCGCCACGATGCCCACCGCCACGTAGCGCCAAGTCGCCGGCACGGAACGGAGCGTGAGCGTCAGCTCCGGGTAGCCCTCCACGCGCCGGAAGGTCAAGAGCTTGCCCTTTTCCGGGACGCTCAACGCCGCGCCTCCCGCCGCGAGGTTCTCGCGTTTTTCCGCCTCGGCGAGCAAGCTGCCCTCAAGCGGGAGCGGCTTCGATTCATTTGTCGCTTGGACGGCAGGCGGCGCGGGCAACTCGCCCTTCTTGAAGCCGTCAAACTGCCTGGTTTCGCGCAGTGCGGCCAGGGGCACTTCGCCCTCGATCCGCGCCGTCACGCCGTCGAGTTCCGTGGCCACCACCATGCCGCGGCGGTGCATATTCAACCGTAGAAAAATG
>JBEKKG010000981.1:0-3137 GCA_050010835.1 Planctomycetota bacterium | reverse complement strand
CCCGCTCCCCGCTCCCCGCTCCCCGCTCCCCGCTCCCCGCTCCCCGCTCCCCGATCCACGTTTTTCGGAGAAAACTCAGGAATCCGGCCGCGTGCGGTATATTCAATAGTGAGGAGAGGCCGGTTGTTGGACAGGGGAACGGGGATGCGAACATTCAGAGTGACGCGTATGTCTCGCACAGTTGCCGAGCTGCTGGGGCTGGCTGTTCTTGTCGCCCTTGGGCGGTCGTGCGCGGACCTCTGCCATTGGCAATTCGGCGCGTGGCTTTACTGGGCCGGCGCGGCGTTCCTCGCAGGCGTTTGCCTCTGGCGCGCCGGGTTGCGGCGGTTGGTGCGGTGGAAATGGGAGGAACAGTTGCGCGCCACGCTGCCGGGCTTGGGCGGCGAGTTGAGCGGGCTGAAAGCCGCTGCGCTGGCGATCAAGGAAGGCCACGAAGAGCGCGCGCTTCATATCCTGGAGTCCCTGCGGATCAAATCCGGAACCAGGGACGTGGCCAAAGCCCGCCATTGGCTGGCGGGGCTGGCGCGGGTGGGCTGGCTGGCACGGCAAAGGCCGCCGCGGCCGCTCTTGGCCCATCACCGCTTCCCGCAGCTCCACGCGCTGGTGTTCAGCGGCGGGACGGCGCGTGTGCCGCTGCGGCGCGAGTCGCTGTTGCGGGAGTTGGCGGAAGCCACCCCCGCGGACTTGGATGCCTTGGCGCGTGAGTACATCAGCCTGCATGACGTGCTGGTCTCATCCCTGGGCCGCAGCGATAGCCCGTTCGCGGCGGAAGCAGAGGAGTGGCTGGCGTTCACCACGGGCCGCACTTGCCTGTTGGCAGCGCGGGGCCATTACATTCTCTGGTGGGGGAAGGTCCGGCCGGTGCTGGCGCGGGGCGGCGGCGCGGTGCTGGTCGGCGCGCGCTTGCTCCAGCGCGGGGCCTGCGACGAGGCGGCCCAGTTGCTGACGGGACTCGCTCAAGATGGCGTCCTGTCCTTCGAAGGCGATGCCCTGCGCCGGGCGGCCTGTTTCCTGAAATACTGCGCGTGGCTGCCGCGGCCGATGACGAGCAGCGATATCCCCCGCTACTTCACGGAAGGCCACTACAGCCTGGCCCTCGAGACCGGGGTGTTGCGCTTCCCGACTGCGAGCCTGCCGGAAGTGGTGGACTGCTGCCGGCGCGGGCAAGTCCTGCGGGACAGCAAGCGGCGGCTGATCGAGGATGCTCTGGTTTTGTGGGAAAGGTTCGACGGCGACCTGGCGCCGCAACTCGCCGTGCTGCTGAAGCGCTTGCTGGAAGACAGGGGCCGCGGGTGCCCGGCCAGGCTGAGCTACTGGCAGCGCCGGTGGGCGGAGTGCGAGCCGGAGTACGAGCGCGCCGTGGGGTTGCTCATGGATGGCGTGGCGGCGGCCTCGCGCGGGCGTCTGGCCGAAGCGGCGCAGATGTTTGAGGAAGTGGCGCGTCTGGAGCCGGAGTCCAGCCTGGGGCTGGTCAACCTGGTGTATGTGCAGTTTCTGGCAGGCCGGAAGGATGAGGCGAAAGCCCTGGCGGCAGCGATCGAACGGCGCTTCCCGCTGGATGGCCATGCCCAGATTGCGCTGGGGCGTCTGTTCGCCGAGCATCTGGGAGACTCGGCCGCGGCAGAGCGGCTGTTCCTCAAGGCCCTGGAAACGATTGACCCCCCAACAGAGGCGCTGATCCGCTTGGGCGAAGTCAAGCTGGCGCAAGGGTCGTATATGGAAGCGCAGGCGTATTTCGACCAGGCCCGGCGCGTGGACCCGGGGCTGCCCGACCCCAGGCTCGGCCTGGCGCGCACCTACATGGAGACCAGGAACCACAGGCAGGCCATCGAGCACCTGCGGGCTGTGGCCGACACAAACTTTGAAGAAGCGCGCGAACTGGCTCATTTCCTCCTGTACCAGGTCTATCGTGAATTGGGCGACGACCGGCAGGCCTTTGAGTACCTGGACAAAGTCCCGCCGCGCTTCTTCCAAGAGCCGGACATCCTGGACGACATCGCCGGCCACCTGGAAAGCGAGCACCATTATGCGAAGGCGCGCGAGTTCTCCGAGCGGGCCATGCTTCTGCGCGCCAGCGGCCGCGGCCGCGAGCAAGACCCCGAGGGCCTGGGGGCGCTGTGAAAAGGAAAGAGAATTGAAAATTGGTAACAGTTCACCCTCTCCCCTGTGGGGAGAGGGCCGACGTGAGCGAAGCGAACGCGGGGTGAGGGGGCGGGGACGAGCATGGAGTGGCCCCCTCACCCGGCGCTAAAGCGCCACCCTCTCCCCACAGGGGAGAGGGTAGGGGGAGGGCGCAGATGATACCAAAGCAGCTTTCGGATCGGCCCATTGGTTTTGCAGTTCTGACGGGTCAGGCTCTTCGCAAGCAATGCGGCAATTTTCAATTTTCAATTTTCAGTTTGCAATTCTGTTGCTGTTGCCTTTTTGCCCCGCTGCTGTGGGCCGCCCAAACTCAGTCGCCTCCTCCTCTGCCCGCTCCAGACTACGCGCTCGCCGTTCCAATGGCCTACGCCGACGACACGGCAGCACAAGCAGCGTGGAAGCCCATGTCAGGCACAGCCGCCGTTGAGGCCGCCCGTCTCCCGAATGGCCGCCAAGCGCTGCGGCTGATGTGCAACTTCAAAGGCACGAAGTTCGAGCGCGCCTCGTGGGACTTGGCGGCGCACCTCGACCTGGCTGCTTGCCAAGGCCTCCAGTTCAAGTTCTTCTGCCGCGATGCCACGCCGGTGGCGCACTTCAGCGTTTATTTTCAGAGCGGCGCGGGCTGGTATGCCGGGGGCTTCGCGCCAAATGACAATGCCGGCTGGAACAGCATCATGGTGGAGAAAAGCGCCACCCGCACGGAAGGGACGCCCGCGGGCTGGGGCAACATCGAAACCATCCGCATCTCGGCCTGGCGCGGCGGCGACACGGACACGGAGTTCTACGTCGGCGACCTCGGTCTGATTGGCGCCGACGCGCCCATTGCCGTCATCCGTGGGGAGTCTGTGACTAAACAATCGCCGCACGAGGCGGAGTCGGTGGGCGTTTTCACCGAAGCCGTGAGCCGTGCTTTGAAAAATCTGGACCTGCCCTTCGCTGTGATGAGCGATCTCGACATCACCGCGGAGCGGCTCAAGAGCAAGAAACTGCTCATC
>JBEKKG010000980.1:0-3138 GCA_050010835.1 Planctomycetota bacterium | reverse complement strand
ATCCGCGGGGGCGCCGGACGCATCCAAAAGAGGCCCGGCTTCGACGTCCTGCTTCGGCGCAACTGCTTCGGGGGCTCGTGGTGCTGGATTGGATTTTGCAGCGGGAGCGGCCGGGTTCGCCGGGGCGGGCACCGCGATCTGCTCCTCGTGCTGAACCGGCGCCGCCTTCTCAGCCTCAGCTTGTGAAGGCCGGCTGTCCTGCTGGACCACCGCATCCCGATTGAAAGTGTGCGGAACGTATTTGCTTGCGTAGGTGCATTTGGGAAATCCTGCGCAGCCGTAATGCTTGGATCCATCGCCCTTCGTGATCAGATATATCTTGGCGCCACAGTTGGGGCAAACCTCCTGCGTCTCCTCCCGTTCCACCGCTCTGGATTTGGGAGCCAGGCATACGCGATAGGTTTCATCAAACACGAGGCGCGCTTTGTGCTCCTTCCCTCCTCTGAGCAGGGCTTTTGCTTCTGAGGTGATTTTCAGGCCGTGGAGCATCTCGTTGAGATCCTCACAGGTCAGCAAGTAGCCGCTGTAGGAGCGCCGAATCCTCAGGTGGCACTTGGCGCAGGTAAAAGCGTCGGCGCCGGCTTGAAAGTGGCAGCCCTTCTCAGCCGCGGGAACAGTGCAGCAATCCGGGCAACGTATCTCGGTTATGTCGATGGGATTGCGCCTGGATTCGCTCACTTGATGCTGGGGGGTTCCGGCGGCGCATGGTAATCCTGGCTCTGCCCGGGTGGCGCCTTCCTTTGGTCCGGCGGCTTTTGATCTTCATTGCCCGCGAGGTTTGGATCGTCCTCTGGCCCTGTAGCCGCATCTGGTGCGGGCGCGGGTACTGCCGCCTCGGCGGCGGGCCCATCCATGGGGATTTCCGGAACGCTCGTGAGGTTGGAAAGAGTGCGATTTCCCGGTTTAGTTGGCTGCTGGGCTTCCAACGGCAGTTGAGCTTCCAACGGCAGCTGAGACAAATTGCGCCCAAACGTTTCCTCGAAGGACTCTGGTGCCGGCGGTTCCGCTGGAGACGTTGCCTCGCCCTCGGGGGTGGCCACGACCTTGCCCTCTTCCCTGGCATAAAACGGGTCGCTGTCCTTGCTTGCCTGCAAATCGGAGTGGAACTGGGGCTGCTTGTTGTTGTAATCCTTCAGGACTTCGAAGGGCGGCAAGAAGCCAAGCTCTTGGCGCATCGCTTCCCTTCCTGTGTCGGTGGTTTGCTCGTCGACCTGCTGATCCTCCTCTCCCGCCGCGCTTTCCGGCTCAGCCCTCGCCGGGGCTGTCTGATTGTCCGTCGTATCTGGGACGATAGGGGCTCCCAGGGGAGTGCCGTTGCGCCACGAACGGAGGATGCCCTGCTTCCTCTGCTCTGTTTCGCTCCGAGAGGCTTCGAGCTTGACGTTGTCTTTGGGATCGAAGAGGTGGGAGATGCCCAGCTGGTTGGCCCGGTTCTCGATATACGCCTGGTAGTATGAGTTGGCCGCGCGTGACAGCTCCTTCGTATCCCAAAAGCACGCAGTTTCCCGCAGGTTGGCCTTTGCGATTTTCCGGTCCGGGGGGCGCTCCTTGTTAAAGATGACTGCCTCGAAGGGGGCCATCTGCGTGAAGTGTGACGCCTCAAACCTGTTCATTTTTTCCTGGCGCCGCGTTACGGACCCAGATTTGCCTTCGCTGAAAGCGCTGCTTATCTTGAGGTCGGCGCCGGAGTGATCCTCCTTTTCACCCCAGAACTGCCCGAGGTTCTCTTCGGCCATCTTGTTAGTCTTGCTGCAGAGATTCTGCAGATACACCCGCGATCCGAAGCATTGGATGAAGGCGTCGATTTTGTTCTCGTCCTTCTGAACGGCCAGCAGCGAGGTTTTTGCCTGCGTGCAGACGAAATTGAATATCCGGGACTGGCGGGCCACGGAGAGGAACTTCTCATCGCCGCCCGTTTTTCCACCGCCTGACGTCGTGATGAAGTATTGATACTCGTCAGCCAGGAACATAAGGAAGCGCTGCTTGTTCACCGGGGCGGCCTGCGTGCGCTTCAGTACCACCTGCTGGAAGTCCAATTTCATGCAAGTCCCGATCAGCATCTGCGCGTTCGGGTAGGCGTTGAGGACCAGGGTGTAAACCTTGCCCTCGTTGAGGCAATCCTCAAAGCTGAACCGCGATGGCTGGCAAAACGTTTTGATGAGCTGCTCATTGCGCGTGACGTCGCCGAAGAGGTTCGTCACGCAGCTCTGGATGTTTCCACGCATCTTAGGATCGTGCCTTAGCCACTCTCCTGTAAAGTAATCATCTAAGTTACGAAGTAGCAGAATTTCATAAGTGCCGGCTCCCTTGGCCGCCTTTTCTTTGATGACATCCTTGAGCTTGCCGATGTAGCCGGCAAGGTAATTTTCGTTGGTCGTGAACTTTTGGATCTCATTCACGCTGCATTCTTTGCCCAGGGGGCCTTCAACCTGGCGAAACAGCTCGATGCAGGCAGTGATGTGTTTCTCGGACGCATTCGACCAGTAGGCGTTGTCGTTGCCGAAGGCGTTGCCTGTCACCTCGGCCACGGCCATAATCCGGCCGGCCGCCTCGGTTGAGGCTGCGTTCTTCGAGATCAGGTTGTAGGTGAGCCCGTTATTGATCGAGTGAACCCCCAGGTAGCGCAGCCGTTCAGGCTTGTTGACGGTCACCAACTGGCCGTTCTGGCCGCGTTTAAACTGCACCTGCCGCTTGTGAGTGTGGGTCACGCGCACCAGGCGTCCGTTTTTGTCTTCGCGCCAGCCCAGCCATCTCACAGAGAGGCCGCGGACATCGAACTTCAGTTGTTCCAGAAGCTTGTGGATCTCGGTGCGGCGGAATACGCCGCGGTCGCTGAACACGAAGGAAGAGAGGGGCTCTGTGTCCCCGTTGGGCAAACGCAAAACTTTGTTGCGGGACAGGTCGGTCCCTAACACCGCATCCGGTCCCTCCGCCCTGGCCAGTAAACAACCAGATTCCGCTCTCGCCGGCCACCGCAATGTCCGGAATGCCGTCCCCGTTGAAGTCTCCATACACCACGCTCCCCAGGAACTTGTCATTGCCGGTCTGGTAGAACACAGCCGGTTGAAAAGTGCCGTCGCCGTTCCCCATCGAAATGCCAACGCCGTCATAGGTGCCGTTGTATGTAGGCCCGGAAAA
>JBEKKG010000979.1:0-3140 GCA_050010835.1 Planctomycetota bacterium | reverse complement strand
AAAGACGTGCAGGATTTCGAGTTCACCATTCAGGAGGGCAAGCTCTACATGCTGCAGACCCGCAACGGCAAGCGCACGGGGCCTGCGGCGGTGCGGATTGCCGTCGAAATGGTGCAAGAGGGCCTGCTGAGCCCCAAGGAGGCCTTGCTACGCGTCGAGCCCGAGCAGTTGAACCAGTTGCTGCACCCCGTGCTGGATGAATCGAAGCCGCTGAAGGTGATCGCCCGGGGGCTGCCAGCATCGCCCGGAGCGGCGGTGGGGCGCGTAGTCTTCACGGCTGATGAGGCGGTGGTGAAAGGGAAGGCATCGCCGGTGATTTTGGTGCGTGGCGAAACCGTACCCGACGATATTCACGGTATGGAAGTGGCCGTAGGCATTCTCACCTCGCGGGGCGGCATGACCTCGCACGCGGCCGTGGTGACTCGGGGCATGGGCAAGCCCTGCGTGGCGGGCTGCGGTGAAGCCGAAGTGGACGAGAAGAACCGCCAGATCAAGGTGGGCCCGAACCTTGTCAAGGAAGGCGACTGGATTTCACTTGACGGGTCCACGGGCCGCGTCATCCTGGGCAAAGTGGACTTGGTTGAGCCCGATCCCCAGACCGGCGCCTTCGCGGAATTCATGAAATGGGCCGACGAAGCGCGCGAACTGGGCGTGCGCGCGAACGCTGACATCCCGCGCGACGCCTTGGTGGCTCGCCGTTTCGGCGCGGAAGGCATTGGCCTCTGCCGCACCGAGCACATGTTCTTCGCCAAGGACCGGCTGCCGCACGTGCAGCGCATGATCATGGCCTGTAAAGACACGCAGGATCCCAAGGAAGCCGCCAAGTACGAGAAGGAACGACGCGCGGCCCTGGCGAAGCTCCTGCCCATGCAGCGCAAGGACTTCTTCGGGCTCTTCAAGGCCATGGACGGGCTGCCGGTCACCATCCGGACACTCGACCCGCCGCTGCACGAGTTCCTGCCCAAGCGGGAAGAGTTGATGGTGGAGATTGCGACCCTGGAAGTGCGGAGAAAGAAGAGCCCTAAGCTCGGGCACCTCAAGAAGTTACTGGAAGTAGTTGAAGGATTACATGAATTCAATCCCATGCTCGGCTTGCGCGGTTGCCGTTTGGGCATCATGTATCCCGAAATCAGCGAGATGCAGGCGCGCGCCATCTTCGAAGCGGCCTGCGACTGCCAGAAGCAGGGAATTAAAGTAGAACCTGAAGTTATGATTCCTCTGGTCGGCGATGTAAAGGAGTTGCAGGCGCAGAAAGAGATCGTGAACCGGGTCGCGCAAGAGGTTTTCAAGAAGAAGGGCGTGGAGGTCAAGTACTTGGTGGGCACCATGATCGAGCTGCCGGCGGCGGCATTGTCGGCGGGTGAGATCGCGCAGGAAGCGGAGTTCTTCAGCTTCGGCACCAACGACCTGACGCAAACGACATTTGGTATCTCCCGCGACGACTGCGCCAAGATCATCAATGCTTACGTAAAAGCGAAGATCTGGCCGGCGGACCCCTTCGCGGTGCTCGACCCAAAACGGGTGGGCCGCCTGATGAAGCTCGGTACCAAGGAAGGCCGCGCAGCCCGGGAAAAGCTCAAGGTGGGCATCTGCGGCGAGCACGGCGGCGACCCGGCTTCGATCGAGGTTTGCGCTGAGGCGGGACTGAATTACGTGAGCTGCTCGCCTTACCGTGTGCCCATTGCGCGCCTGGCGGCAGCCCAAGCGGCCGTGAAGAAGCAAATGGAAAAAAGCTACACCACGGCGTGAGCCGGCGACTGGGGGCTGGGTTGGGGTTCCGGTGTGGGCATCCAATCCGCGACCTTCAGGCTTGAAAGGGTGAACGCAGACTCGATAAGGTTAAAGTAACACTTTAGGTATTTCCGCGAGGCCACGGATCTTCAGGAGGTTCGTGGCCTTTTTTCTTTCCGCCGGCCGCATGCGACTCCGCATCTGTCAAAAGTCGCCGGGGTCGGGCCTCCGCTCCCTTGCTCGTCACTCTTCACTCGTCACTGCTCACTGTTCTGTAGTGTCGACGCGTCGACATGGCGCGCACGGGGGTCACGCGTGCGGCTGGAAGCAGGCAGGGTAGCGAGCGAAATGGCGCCGCTGCGAGGCCGCGTTCCACGGGTTCGCGGTACGTGAATCTGTGCAAGACTCGGCGCAGTTTGGGGTATGTTAGATGCCGGCAAACATGGGCACTGATGACGATCACAAGAAACGCAGGTGGGATTGGGGTCGGGAGGGCGATTCTCCTTGGGCGCGCGGCCTGCCCGTAGCGGCGATCCTCACGGCCACGTTCATTGCCTACGCTGCCACGCTGGATTTTGGGTTCGTCTTCGACGACCAAGCCGGCATCGTCGGGAACGACGCGATTCGCGCCTGGCGTTACCTGCCGAGCTATTTCACCTCGCATGTTTGGAGTTATCGGTACCCGCATCTGCTCTCGAATTATTATCGGCCCTTGTTTCTCCTTTGGCTGCGCCTGAACGAGACGCTGTTTGGTCTGCGCGCCTGGGGATGGCATCTCACTTCGGTGGCGGCGCACCTGGCGGTGACCTACCTCGTCTATCGCCTGGGCTTCCGGCTCACACAGGACAAAGGGGTGGCGACGGCGGGTGCGCTGGTGTTCGGACTGCACCCTGTTCACATCGAGGCCGTCGCCTACATCTCCGGGGTAGCCGAACCGCTCTCGACGCTGTTCGTGCTGGCTGCCTTTCTCGCCTGGTTGCGCAGCCGCGAACATGTACCGAGGCTCAGGTGGCTTGCCGCGTCAACGGCCCTCTTTGCCGCGGCCTTGCTCTCGAAGGAGAGCAGCCTGATGCTGCCGGTTTTGGTCGCGGTTTTCGCTTGGATCTACGCGCCGGTGGACGGTGGGGAAGCCCGTTCAGGCGAAAGGCTGCGCGCGGCGGTTGTGGCTGTGGCTCCCTTTCTCGCCGTGACCCTCGCCTACCTGCCACTGCGCGTCTGGGCATTGAAAGGGTTCGCCCACACCGTCACGCCGCTGGCGCTTTCGACTGCAATCCTCACGGTCCCCTCTGTCGTGCT
This sequence comes from Planctomycetota bacterium, assembly GCA_050010835.1. Classification (GTDB taxonomy): domain Bacteria; phylum Planctomycetota; class SZUA-567; order H5-PLA8; family H5-PLA8; genus JAPLOD01. The sequence continues at coordinate 113 of JBEKKG010000979.1, read as the reverse complement.
TTTCTACTTGCGCCTGCTGGTCTGGCCGGCCCGCCTGAGCTGCTACTACGATACGCCTTATGTTTCGGCGCCGGCCTTCCGGAGCTTCTTGTTGCCGCTGATCGTGATCTTTG
>JBEKKG010000978.1:0-3142 GCA_050010835.1 Planctomycetota bacterium | reverse complement strand
CGCGGAGTGACCGTGGCCATAGCCAGGGAAAGCTGTTTGTGGTCGGAATTGGCCCCGGCGGGAAGCTCGACCGCACGCACCGCGCCGAGCAAGCCATCGCCGCGAGCCAGGTAGTTGCCGGCTACGCCAGATACCTGGAACAGATCAGCGACCTGACCGCGGGCAAGGAGCTGATCTCCTCGGGGATGACACAGGAAGCCGTCCGCTGCGCCCGGGCGTTGGAGCGCGCCGCCGCAGGCGCCACAGTGGCGCTGGTTTCGTCCGGCGACGCCGGCGTCTACGGCATGGCGGGCCTGGCGCTTGAGATGGCCGCCGAGGCCGGGCAGGAGATCCGGATCGAGATTGTCCCCGGTGTCTCCGCCGCCAACGCTGCCGCGGCCTGCCTGGGCGCGCCGCTGATGCTGGATTTCGCGGTCATCAGCCTGAGTGACCTGCTTGTTCCCTGGCCGGTCATTCGCCGGCGCCTGGAGGCCGTGGCAGGCGCGGACCTGGTCGCCGCCCTTTACAATCCCCGCAGCAAGAAGCGCACGCGGCAACTGGAAGGGGCCGCGGCGATCTTCAGCGCCCACCGCCCCGCCTCGACGCCCGTGGGCATTGTCACTGCCGCGGGCTCCGAGGAAGAACGGACCGTGCTCACCACACTGGAGCGCTTTCTCGAACATGAGATTGGCATGCGCAGCGTCGTGATAATCGGCAACCGGTCCTCGAAAGCTCTCCGCGGTTGGTTCGTCACGCCGCGAGGTTATAAGGTCGTGACGAGGAGCGAGGGATGAGGGGCGAGGGACGAGGGACTAGGATTCTTCTCCTGGGCGGAACCAGCGAGACAGCGCCTTTGGCCACCGCGCTGGCGGAAGCGGGCTACCTCGTTCTGGTTTCCACTGCCACTGACATCCCATTGGACACGGGACAGCACGCGCGCATTCGCAAACGCACGGGCGGGCTCGACGCCGAGAGCCTGGCCGCCTTGGCGCAGGCGGAAGGCATCCGGGCCATCGTGGACGCGGCCCATCCGTATGCCACGGCAGCGCACTTGGCCGCCGGCGCAGCCGCCGGGAAGCTGCGCATTCCCTGTCTGACTTACGTCCGGCCGTCAGGGCTGCCCGCGGACGCTTGCGTGCCCAGCGCGGCCACGCACGAGGAAGCTGCACGCCTGGCCTGCGAGGCCGGCGGCCCCATCCTGCTGACCACCGGATCCCGAAACATCGCTCCGTACGCCAACGCGGCCCGCTCGCGCGGCAGCGCCATTTTTGTGCGCGTCTTGCCGGTTGCAGAATCCCGCGCCGCCTGCCGCGCCGCCGGCGTACCCGAGGAGAACATAATCGCGGGCCGCGGGCCGTTCAGCCTCGCGGACAACCGCGCGCTGATCAGGAAACTCGGAATCAAGACGCTGGTCACCAAAGACAGCGGCGCGGCAGGCGGGCTGGCCGAGAAACTGGAAGCAGCCAGGCTGGAGAACTGCCGCGTGATAATAGTCCGCCGACCGCCCTCTTGCGCGAGCGAGACATTCGGCAGCATTTCAGAACTCGTTCAGGCACTGGCAGAGCGTTTGTAGGGCGAGCTTTCCAGCCTGTCCGGACAACCTGGAAAGGCTGTCCTACCGCCCCTCCGTTCACCGCAGCGCCTCCAGCGCCTGCAAGCACAACCGCTGCACCGGCTCAAACCACACGAACAGTGCCAGCAGCGCGGCGCACTTGCACACAGCCAGCACGCGGTAGGTCACAGGCGCGGGTGCGGCCGGGGCCAGCGCTTCGTCAGGCTGATCTATGGCCACCGCCTTGGCCAGCCGCATGTAGTAATAGAGGCTGACCACGGAGTTGACGCCGATCCACACGATCATGCCGTAACGTCCGGCCTCGGCCAGCCGCCACATGATCAGGTACTTGCCGATAAAGCCGCCCAAGGGGGGCAGCCCGGTAAGGCTGAACAGGAACACACAGAGCATCACGCACAGCAGCGGTTCGCGCTTCATCGCCCCGCGCAACTGGCGCAGGTCCGACCCGCCGAAGCTGTTCTCCAGTGCAATCAGGACCAGGAAGGCCCCCAGGTTCATGAACAGGTAGATCACCAGATAGAGCAGCACCGCGGCCGGGCCGCGAGTGTCCTCGAGCACCGACAAGCCGGCGAGCATGTAGCCGGCGTGGGCAATGGATGAAAACGCCAGCATGCGCTTGGCGTTGGACTGCCCCAGCGCCGACAGATTGCCCAGCACCATAGTCAGGACGGCCAGCACCGCAATGATGCTTTCCACGTGCGGATAGGAGAGCCATGCGTGCGTCGTATCGCCGATGGGGAAAAATGCGCACAGGGCGCGGATCAGCGCCGCGAAACCGGCCGCCTTCGGCACCACGGAGAAGAACCCCGTGGCCACCGTCGGCGCGCCTTCGTACACGTCCGGCGACCAGTAGTGGAACGGCACAGCGGCTATCTTGTAGAGGAAGCCGGAGAAGAAAAGCACCAGGATCGCAGCCAGCGCACCCGGTGAGATCGAGCCGCACTCTTTTTCGAGTTTCAGGAGCTGCGAGAGCACGCCTGAGACCTGGCCTTCCGGGCCGGTCCTATCGAGCAGGCTCAGGGTGCCTGTCAGGCCGTAGAGGTAAGACATGCCAAAGAGCATGATGCCGGAAGACATCGCGCCGTAAACCACGTACTTGATGCCGGCCTCAGCCGACTTGCGGTCCCGGCGCAGCGACCCGGCCAGCGCGTAGCTGACGATCGAGAGGAACTCCAGCGCCAGATAGATCATCAGCAGGTTCGTCGCGGAGGCCAGGAACATGGCACCCGCACAGACCGCCACCAGCAGCAGGAAGAAGTCGCCCTGGTTCCGGCCGGACACTTCGCGCGAATGCACCGCCAGCAAAAGCGACACAGCGGTGCCCAGCAACAGGAGCAGCTTGAAGAAAACGCTGTACTGGTCATAGGCGAGCATGCCGGAGAAGATCAGCCTCCGGGACAGCACGCCCTGATTCACCTGGTTGACGAACTCCTGGTTCTGCCGCCAGGCCAGCCACAGCGCCACTAGCAGGCCGACAAGGCACACGTAGCCGGTGTTCTTCCGCCGCTCTTCCGGCACGGCCAAGTCGTAGAGCAGCGCCATCACAAATGTGGCCACAACCATCAGCTCAGGCCCGATCAAGCTGAGCTG
>JBEKKG010000977.1:0-3142 GCA_050010835.1 Planctomycetota bacterium | reverse complement strand
GGCTTATCCGTGCCCAGCGTGGCCGCACGGATGAGGCCGGGCTAAACAGCCAGCCCGGCCACATCCGTGGCACAACTCCAATTTGCAGACTGTAACTGGCACTTGGTGGAGATATCCAGGCCACCAGCCATTCACTTCCATATCCGCAACCCATTTTCGCCATTCCTGCTTTTCCTTTTCCCCCATCAACGAAATCTACGGCCCAAGCTCGAAGGCTCTCCAGCCGTACCCGCCAAGTCTAACCACGACCTTTTCTCCCGGCACTTGGTCGTGGATGTCCGCACCTCCCCCACGGGGGTTTAGTTTGAGCTTCAGGCCCAACAGTGGCACAGCGAGATCCGTCGGTATCATGCTGCACTCTTGTCCATTCCAGGGAATCCAGACCAAGACACCGTTGATCCTGATCGTCTCGGCGACACGCCAGCCTGCGCCAACACCCTGTGCTAACTTGATCCCCTCCTTCGTGAATATCAGGTCGTTGGCTCGCATGCCGAGTATGTTTGCAAGGTTGATAGAAATATGAATCTTATTCGCAGCGGGCCACTTGAAGCCCGGCAATTCTCCAACTTTGATCTGGATCGCGCCCTGCCGCTTTGGCGAACCCAGGCGGTCGTCGTTCATTTTGAAGATGAGTTCCCCGTTTTCAGGCGCCTGGAACGTAATCCCGCCCGTAACGTCGAACAGGATTTTCGTTTCGCCGATCTGCCCGAGCAAGCCGGCCGCCTTCCCGTCTCCGCCCGTCCATGTCCCCTCAGTGATGATCTTGTAGAATTTATCCTTCTCCACACTGAAACCCGACTTGGTGAGGGCTTCGCTGGCCTTCGCCACCAACGTCACGGGCTTAGACGGTGCGGATGGCGCGGCAGCCGTGCCAGCGGGTTGGGGCACAGCCGGCTTCGCAGGAGTTTCAGGTTTCTGACCGGGGACTACCGCTCGTCTTGGTGGCTCACGTTCAGCGCTGTCCAGCCGCTGGCGGATGTGCGCAACAAGGGCGGCGAGCGCTTCGTTCTTGGCGCAGGCGTCCAGCCGTTTGCGGATTGCGCCAAGCGCGATGTTTTCGCCCCCAGTTTGTAACGCAAGCAATCCCGCGAAAGCCAGCTTGATTTCACTCTCCGGCCCAGGCGGCATGCCCAAGCACGCCAGTTCGTAGCGCGTCTCGGGCGCAAGCTGCTCCAACGGGATTCTTGTTGACGCCTTGCCGCCGCCCAGATCCATTTCGATTTGAACAGCACTGTCCTTAACGCCCACGACGGCGTTCTTGGTCCCTTGGCCGACAGCCGTTTCCTTGCCGTCGCACATCTTCAAGACGAATGGGCGCTTATCTGCAAGGAGCGCCGCCCCAGCCGCAACTGCCTTGTCAATCTCCTCCATGTACGCGGCGCACTGGAGGTCTCTGTCCAGTGCGGCTTTCATCGCGGCCAGCTTCGGATCGGCCTTGGCCTGCTCTAGTTTTGCCACAGCGCCCTTCACATCGCTCTTGTTCAGGAAGGCGTAAACTTCGGCGAGGACCGTTTCGTATGCGGCCTTGATGATGGCTTCGGAAATTCGCACTTCCACGCAATGGACCATGTACCACGGTATCTGCTGCACCTTGCCTGTCATTTCAGTGTTGACGATGCGAATCTCGTTGTGGCCTGCCTTGATGCTCCCTGCGGGCAAGAAGAACGCTTGCTCGGCCAGCTCAAACGGCTTCGTTGTCGCATCAGCACCGCTGAAGACTTTCTGCCCGTTGATGTACAGAGCTATCTGGCAGGCAAGCGCGCGGTCGTGGCGCAGGCTGGTCACCACGAGGATGCCTTGATCGTAGCCGGGTGGCATCTCGAAAGCACCGCTTAGCGAGTTTACCCCTGTGGGTTGAGCGTAAATCGCCCTGCCGCTCTTGCCTGGTCCAGTAAAGTCTTGGTACACGACTCCGCCCTGAAAGTCCTTCCATAATAGCTTGGCAAGGACGGGGCCTGCTTCGCTTGTCGCGCCGACGCTGGCTTCCGGCTGTCGCGTTTGTGGTTGAACAACAATGGCAGCAGGGGCAGGCAGTCCCTCTCGTTTCGCCATCGCAGCCTTCGCGGCGGGTTCGTCGGGGCGGGTGAAGGTGCCTTGGCCGGTGACCTCAAGGACTTCAGCGGCGTGAAAGGCCACGGTATTGTCCCAACTCGCCAAACCCAGGGTCGCAGGATCGGCTACGGCCCAGTGGTCTCTAACCGACATCTGCGAGTACTCTCCGACGAACCCTGTCAAAAACACGCCATCGAGATACATCCTCACGCCGTTATTGCGAACTTGGGCGAGAAGCATGTATCGCCGTCCGGTAACCAGGCATGTTGGCCGTCTGACCGCAGTGGGGTTTTCAAAGCACTGCTTTCCAGCAATCAACTCCAAGCCGAATACCTTGTTGCCTTCCCCGCCAGCCATAAAGGCAAACTGCCGCCCACTGGCAGAGAGAATCTGGGCTAAACAGTCACTTCCGCTCAGGCGTGTGAACTGAATGCGGAAGTCGTACTCGGTTGGCGGACGGTATGGTATCCGGACGCGGGCGGTCATTGCGTTGTCACAGATGAGCGCGCCACCCTTGGCGTCCCACTTCCCTGACACTGAATCCTTCGTGGGGTCCACCAGCGCCAGCAGGTCAATGGCGTTCTTCCAGCGTTCGGGGTCGTCAACGACGGCGGCGGATTCGGCTTCTTTCTGCAAGTCACCCAGCATCTTCCGCGCACGAGCGCCTGCTATGGTTGCACCTTGTTCCTTGACAAAAGCTTCCAGCCGTTGAATGCGCCCTGCCTTGTCGCCAGCGGCAAGGCCATCGAACTTGAGCAGCACGTCGAGCGCGCCCTCAGCGCGCTTCTCGGTGTCGGGAGCGGCGTCAAGTTTCTGATTCCCAGCGGCGGGTTGAACTGCCACGGGCCTGGTATCCTGCACTGGAGTCCTGGTATCGGGCTTCCCGGTCGCTGTTTCCTTTCTTGAGCTTTCGGTCTTGGCATTCTCTCCAGATTTCGAGATTTGAGTCTCTGGCTTGTCCGTCTCCGTTTTCCCGCCCATCATCAGGAACAGGATGATGCCCAGCGCCAATACAGCGCCGCCAATGCCCACGTACATCATCGTTGGGTCGGCTGCCTTGGCTGGCTTCCTGCCGCCGATACGCTCTTCG
>JBEKKG010000976.1:0-3142 GCA_050010835.1 Planctomycetota bacterium | reverse complement strand
CCAGCCACAGAGGACACAGAGCGCACAGAGGTGGTTTTCTGCTTTATCTATTCCCGCTGTGACCTCTGTGGCGAAAGGCAAACATGCGCTCCTCCCGCCATGTCCTGGTTTTCTTGCCTCCGGTGCTTGCACTGGTGGCAATGCTCAGCACTGCCGCTGAACCCTACGTCATCCTCATAGTTCGGGAGTCGCGGGGCGTGGTCTCCGTGCCCCTCGATTTCCAGTCGCTCGGACAGGCCTTGGGGAAGGAAATAACGTCGGCACCTGAAATGCCGCTGGCCGCGTTGGAGACCCCAGCCGGCCTCGTGCCCCTGCCCAGCCAGTTCGATCCCGACCCGAAGACGACGGCTTGCGGCACGCTCTCGTTCCTCTTGCCGGACAGCGCGCCGTTGCAGCGCCTGCGAGTGTATCTGACCGACGCTCATCCGGATCTCGGCGGCCCTCGTGGCGGCGACGTGTTGAAGGTTCAGCGCGACGGCGCACGGATCGTTATCGCCGCCGGCGGCTTTACGGTGACGCACGACCCGGCGCAGATGGGCGGTCTGCCATGCAGCATCGAATTAGCAGGCAAGGCGCTGCGCCCCTCGTTCAATGACCGCGTGCACGATCCCAAAGTCGGCGGGTTCAACCTGCGTGATGATCCGAGAGCCACGATTGAACTGCTGGCGAACGGGCCGCTTATTGCCAAAGTTCTGGTGCATGCGCACTTTACGCAGAAGGGCAAGGAGCCGCCGGGGCAGCCCGAAGCGTGGTACACGTTCGTCTACACAGCCGGGTCGCCGCTTGTCCGCGTGGAAGCAGGCATCTCGCAGCGCGAAGCGTTTGCGTGGAACGAACTCCACTTCCTCGAACTCGATTTCCCCGCCGGAACGTTCACGAACTGGGCGGCGGGCGAGCCGTGGCACACAGGCGTTCTGAAGGCCGACAAGAAGAGCTACAACGGCAGTTTCTGGGCGGCGCTCAGCGACGGGAAAAGCACCCTCGGCATCCTCAGCGGCGAACGCGCCATTGTCTATGACGGGACGGGCGACTACATGTATGTCCACGGCCCGTGGGTGCAATGGCGTGAAAAGGAACGAAAGTTCTCAGCACAGTTGTGGCTGGGTAGCGCGCAGGACGCGGAGCATGGTTTGCGCGCTGTCGGGGCAGCGGCCACGAAAGCCGCTGCGGCGGAGGTCACAGTGACGACGCCCGGGCTTGAAAAGCTTCTGCAGGATCTGCAGGAGAAATTGCAGGCTATGCCCACTGGCGGCAAGCGCGGGCGCTACGCGTGGCGGATCAGCGAGATCACTCGGCTTGTCCGAGCTGGCGCGCTGACAGAAGCATTGGTGCGCGCCGTGGCCCTGGAGCAGGCCAAGGTGGCGCTGGTGGATGAGAGCCTGTGTCGCTATAGTAATGAGGACCTCGGCCTGGCCTTAAGCACGAACGGCGGCGGAATGGATTTCGTCAGCTTCTATGACCTGCGCGCCGAACGCGAGTTGCTCGCCGCGGCTCCGGCGCCCCTCTGGCGCATTGAGCTGCGCAGTACGTCCGGCGAGACGGCCACGCTGGACGCCGCGAGCGGCTGGTGCGACCACAAATCTGACAGTAAGGGCGACGGAAAGGGTACTACGAAAGCCGTTCTGCACTGGCTGAAGGCGGCAGACGCCCGTTTTGCAGGCATCCGAGTCAAGGTTGAAGTGGAACTGAAGGGCGCGCGATCGAGCTGGCAACTGGAAGTCAAGAATGAGAGCAAGACCTGGAGCATTGAGCGGGTGGTCTTTCCGCAGGTGGCGCTGGGGCGGATCGGGCCGTCGGAATTGGATGACCGCTTCGTTTATCCCTCCGTCTCGGGGCAGCTTGTCGAAGCGCCGCTGACCAGGTCCTTCAGCTACAAGGGCCTTTATCCTGAGTGCGTCGCTACGATGCAGTTCTTCGCGCACTATGACAACGATTGCGGCTTGTACATCGCCGCCCACGACCCCCTGGCCTGCACAAAGGAACTGCACGCTGAACATCTTGCCGGCGCTCCGGCGCTGACGTGTTCCTTCGGCGTCCTCGCGGAGAACATCGGCGTGCCGGGGAACAGCTTCCAAACCAGCGGCAAAGCCGTGCTCGAAACGTTCCACGGCGACTGGTTCGACGCGGCGCAAATCTACAAGCGCTGGGTGGAACGCGAAGCCAAGTGGTGTCCGCCTGCCGGCGAACGCAACGACACCCCGCGCTGGATGCGCGAATTGCCGCTCTGGGCGCAGACCGGCGGCGACATCAAGCACGTGGTCAGCGCCACCAAAGCGTGCGCCGAGTACATGGGCGTGCCGATGGGCCTGCACTGGTACACGTGGCACCAGATTCCTTTCGACAACAGCTACCCGCATTATTTCCCCGCCAAGCCCGGCTTCGTGGAAGGCGTCAAGGAATTGCAGGCCGCCGGCGTGCGCGTGATGCCCTACATCAACGGGCGGCTCTGGGACAGCGGCCTGGACGACTTCAAAGACGGCGCGATTGCCTCCGCTTCCAAGGACGAGCACGGCCGCTGCTACATCGAGGAATACGGCTCTGGCCGCAAGCTGGCGCCCATGTGTCCCGTGACGCCGCTGTGGCAGAACACGGTGCGGGACATCGTCTTGCGGCTCATGGGCCCGGAAGGCGGCGTGGACGCGGTTTACATTGACCAGATCGCTGCCGCGGCGCCGCGGCCGTGCTTTGACAAGACCCACGGCCACCCGCTCGGCGGCGGCCACTGGTGGACTAAAGACGGCTACTGGAAAATGCTGGCTGAGTTGCGCGCGGAGATGAAGGAGCGCTATTCCGAGCGGATGCTGACCACCGAGTGCAACGCGGAACCGTACGCGCGCTGGCTCGACGGCTACTTGACGTGGAACTTCCAGTTCCAGGACCAGATCCCGCTCTTCGCCGCGGTTTATGGGGGCAAGCTGCAGATGTTCGGGCGCGCGTATCGCGGCGGACCAACGAAGGACCTGGCGTTGCGGATGAAAGCCGCGCAGAGCTTTGTCTTTGGCGAACAGATCGGCTGGATGGATCCGAACGTCTGCAAGGACCCCGTCGGCGGGCCGTTCATCCGGCGCGTGGCCCGCCTGCGTTATGCGCTGCGCGACTACTTCATCGCATGCAGCAGGAGCGGCGACGCGCGCGCCGCTTT
>JBEKKG010000975.1:0-3144 GCA_050010835.1 Planctomycetota bacterium | reverse complement strand
CGCCGGCCAGCGTGATGCGGCGTTCGGCGGTCTCGACTTTGGCGATGCGGACAATGTCGTTCCACCAGTTGTAGCGCGCGAAGACGAAGACCTCAGCCTCCTCCGGCCTGGCCCACGTGCGTGCGTCTTCCGCTTTGTACTGGAACGTGCGCCGGCTCTCGTTCGGAACGTCTTGGTACATCGGAAGCGGCTTGCCGTCCGCGTAAGCCCAGCCGCCGCCGTATGGATTCTGCGGGTTGAAGTCTGGATAGCGCGCCAGGTGCTGGCGCCGGCCGTCCATGATGAGTTGTCGGAAGTACACCTTCTCGAATCCCTGGGCGCGCGTGTCCGCCTTGAGAATTTTGTCTTTGTGTGGAGTCCACTGCGTGATGCGCTTGCCGCCGATCAGAATCGGCTGCTCCTTCTTGTAGGCGCGGTAGACCGTCGGGCCGTCCTGCGTGCCCGAGTCCTCCTGGCCAAGCTTGAACGTCTGAGGCAGCGCGTAGCTGCCTTGGCGCACGAAGACGGTCAGCCGGCCGCTTTCGCCGGCCGCGCGCGCTTTGCGGACTTCGTCCCGCGCGCGCTGGAGAGTTGCGAACGGGCCGTCGCTCTTGTCGTCCTTGGCTGCGCTGCGCGTGCCGGACCACGCATCGTTGCCGTCAGCGGCAACGTAGAACTTGTCGGCGCCGTGGGCGCTCCAGTACACGCTCAGGCAGAAAAGCAGGATGGGGGGACGCAATCTCGACATGGCGAAGCTCTCCTGGAACTTAGGACTGTGTACACCACGAACCGCGGTTACCGCTCGTGTGAGATGGCTGCGAGCATGATCAGTGCGCAGAACATCTGGTGCCGCCCCTCCGATGAATCACGTCGGACGTAATGAGGAGGGCGGCGAGGAGAAGCAGAGGGGGGATTGAGAACGAACCGCAGCCCTTTTTCGCTCGCCTCTGTCTGCGAATCGTGCCAGACTGGCCACTGTGTTGGCGTTGTCGCCATAGGCGGATTGAGGGTGCTGTGATGCGCGCGCTGTGCCATGTTCTGCCGGCATGTTGGACGGGCGTCCTGATGCTCGCCGCCCTGTGCGTGAGCTTTTCCCTGTGTGCCGCCGCGGAAGGCGGCGGCCAGACGCCCGTACGCGCGGCTGTGCTGAAGGACAACCTGCCGGGCGGCGATGCCGCACTCGTGACCGACCTGAGCGCAGTACTCCAGAGTGCCGGATATCAGCCCGTGTGCGTTGATGTGCAGACCGTGGGCGACGCCACAAAGCTGACGCGCGCGCAGTTCGACATGCTGGTCCTGCCGCACGCGCGCACGCTCCCGCTGCAGACGATCGCCCCGATCCGGGAGTTCCTCAAGGCCGGCGGAAATCTCATTGCGCTCGGCCTGCCCGCGTGGGGTGAGCCGGCGCTCCGTGTCAACGACAAGTGGATGACGAAGGCGGAGTACGACGCCGAACTGGCCAGACAGCGGGCTGAGCAGAGCATCATCGCCTTCGCCAACGAGGACCTCAAGAACTGGCAGCGGGCCAGCAACCAGCACGAGCCGCCGGCGACGTACGTTATCGAGGCGGGTGATCCGAGCCGCGCGCGTGAGCAAGCGGTTACGCCTCCGCTCCCTGACGGTCGCGGCTCGGATGTTCGCGGTTCGGACAAGGTCCTCCACGCCACCATCCCCAACCTGACCGGATGGGAAACCTATGGCCGGAACGTGACGCAGCCGTTCGCCGCAGGCCAGACGCTTACGTGTTTCCGCGCGAAAGGCACGGAGCGTACGCATCAACTCGCCCTCGAATGGATCGAAAAGGACGGCTCGCGCTGGATCGCCACGGTGGACCTGAAGCCGGAATGGCAGTGGTATGCACTGCCGCCGCAAGCGTTCATTGCGTGGCAGCCGCCGGCGGGACGGAGTGGAGCGGGTGACTGTCTGCGCGTGGAGAACGCCGTGCGGTTTACCGTTGGTGTGGCGCTGACGCACACCAACATCGGCGGCGGGGCGCACGAGTATTGGTTCGCGGACCTCGGCGCAGCAAAGAACCCTCTGGGCGCGTTCGCGACCGCCAATGTCGCCGTGCCGCACATAGACGGTCTTTCGCCGGGGTACCAGTTCTACACGATCACTGGGCCTGTGAGACAACTGAGTGTCCGCAATTTTCGCGAGCCGCGCGAAGCAGAGCCACCGGCGGACCTGCTGGCATTGCATCCCCGGCCGGGAGGCGAAGGTTTCCAGAAAGGCCGCGCCTGGCGCTGGCAGCCGCTGCTGGAGAGCTGGTCGCAACATAGTGAATACCGGGGCATACTTGCAGCTCTTATCGTGAATGCCAAAGGACCGTATCGAGGCAGCGCGATTGCCGCCTTCGCGCCGGCGGACGGAGCTTTCTACAGACAGCCTGCAATCCGCGACACCATCGCGGACACGGCCAAGGCCATGCGGGTTGGCGTGTTTCTGCTCGAAGGCGGGAGCGAGTGCCGCATAGTTCACGAGGGGGATTCCGTGCTGCTTGGCGCGACGGTGATTGCCACACGCACTCCACCGCCGGGGTTGAGCGTAGGGTTTCACATCTGTCCGATAAACAGCCAAAGACTTGCTTACTACAATGCGTTGCCAGTGCTTATCGCCGCAGGCAAGACGGCGGTTGTGGAGGAGACATGGAAGCCGGAGGATTGGCATGAAGGCGGCTACAATATCCTGACGATGTTGCTGGCGGAGAACAAGCAAGCAGGGGGGATGTATGGCAACATTGACGCCGATGTCCAGGCCAGGCGTCCCCCCGCCGAGCCCGCCTTCGTCACCGTGCGCGACGGCCACTTCTGGCTCAAGGGCAAACTCTGGCGCGCCCACGGCGTGAATTACATGCCGTCGTCGGGGATTGGCGTCGCGGACAACGAATACTTCGAGTATTGGCTCGACAAGGCGGCCTATGACCCCGAGATCATCGAGCGCGATCTGCGGCGCATCAAAGCGCTGAACCTCAACGCCGTCTCCGTCTTCGTCTATCACCGCTCGCTGAAGTCCGGGAACCTCCTGGACTTCCTGCGGCGGTGCGAAATCCTTGGCCTGAAGGTGAACCTCAGCCTGCGCCCCGGCACGCCGCTGGACTTCCGCTGGAACGAGATGAAGGAGATCATCGAGCACTACGATTTGGCGAAGAACGACACCGTTTACGCC
>JBEKKG010000974.1:0-3146 GCA_050010835.1 Planctomycetota bacterium | reverse complement strand
GCCGCATCACCGGGCCTGGGCACTGCAGGCCGCATGCATTGACATTTCTGATTTTCGCTGATTTCTCTTCAATCATCGGCATGACGGTGTTTATCCCTTCGGCCTCACTCTGGCGGGCTACACCCTGTATGGAACGGCCTTTGATGGCGGCAATTCAGACACGGGCACATTGTTCGCCCTCCCCGCCAGCGGCACGAATTTCGCGGCGAGGCGAAGATGACAACCTGGCTCTTTCGCATTACTCAGCAGGTCGTTAGGTGGCGACGCCGCAACGATGTCCACCGCCGCTGGCTGTGGCGCCAGCATCGCTGTACCCTGGGCCGCCCTGGAAGATGGCCGCCTGGCTGCCCGCGTTGCTGACGTAGTAGTTCCCGGCCGAGACCTGGTCGCGGGCGCTGGGGAAGCCGGCCAAAGCTCCCGCGCCGGGCACACTGCTGGAATGGCGCTTCGCTCCGCTGGGACAGTTGGTGGCCAGCGGCAAGCTCAACGCTCCCGAAGTCCAGGTCAATGGCAAGGCGGTGACTGGGGTGGATGTGCCGGAGTTCGCGCTCAAGGAACTGAAGTTCAGCGCACCGGCCCTGAGCACGGATTTCTATGGCGGAAAGATCACACTCAACGATGCGCACTTCGACCTCTCCGATGCGCGGGCCCTCAGGAACGGCGACAACGTGGAACTGAAGGGCGTGCGCTTCGAGACCCGGCTGGAAGTCGCGGGTGCGGAAGTGGTCCGGCTGCTGGGCGCTGCGGAGGGCAGCAAGGACGGTTACAGCTTCAAGGGCCGGCTCGACGCTATGGGCAACCTCCTCGGCACCGACTTCGCGGGCATGGACCGCCACACTTGGGACGGCGCCATCAAGTTCAAGCTCTCCGGCCTGGCGTGCCTGCCGCCGCCCCCAGCGCAGACAGAGCCTGGCGTGCTGCCGCCGTGGGCGGCGGCGTTCACGGCGCTGGGGCCGCGCTTCGCCCGCGCTTTTGCCGCGGCGGCCACCCATGCGGCGGCCAAGGCCGGCGACGTGTGCACGGATCTGCCGGTGGGCGACCCGCTCAAAGCTGCCAACGGCTTGGCGTTGCTGTTGCAGGTTTACCTGGCTAGAACGTTCGGGCTTGAAGTGGAACGGCTGGAGTTCGATCCCGGCGCTCCAACGGTCATGATCACCAAGGGCTTCGCCACCCTGGACCGCTGCCAGCTTGCAGGCCGCGGCGCGTGTGACGGCCTGGACCTGGAGTTGGGCAACCTCAAGATCAACCTTGCAGATGAGGACTTCGCCGACGAGGTCCGCGTCAACCTGGCGGCGCTGCCCAAGGCTGCGCTCGCCGCCTTGAACCTGGAGCGCTGGCCGGCCGCGGCGCGGAATGAATACAGGATTTGCCTGCAAGAGGGCAAGCTGGCCTTGCGCGTTCACGGCCGGCTGGCCAGCCCCGCCGTGGCTTTCCCCTGGGTGCAAGTGCGCGCCCTGGGACGCCGCGCCCTCTTCGGCATGGACAGCATTGGCGACTTGGCGGCGCTCGAACAAGCGCGCCAGAACTGTTTCCAGGCTTGGGGCCGCCTGCCAGCGGACCTCGCGGTTGCGGCGGCTGTGGGTGACAGACTGGGCGCCGGTCTCCCGGCCACGTTAATGGCGCGCAGCGAAGACGAGACGATCCTGGACCGCGTGCTGGGATTGCCGCCGAGCCTGATGCGCTGTCTGGACAAAACCGCGCCGCTGCTCGCCCCGGCAGAGTCACTGAACAAGCTCTTATTCCCCGAGCCTCCGCCACCCGTGCCCGACGGCGCAGGCCAGGGAGGAAAGGCCGCGCGCAATGAGCAAAAGTAGGCCGCAAGGTGGAGACCAACCCCTGCCCTCTCGCCGGTGTGGAGAGGGAACGGTCCGCCTGTTTGCGCTTGTGCTCATCTGCATTGTGCCGACGCTCGCCGCAGAGTCTGACAGTCCTGGACACTCCCGCCTCCAGCCGCCTGCACCCGGCGCTGAGGTTTCAGACGCCAGCCCTACCTTCAACGGGCCGGCCCTGAAGGTCAACACGCAGATTGTGAGCATCCGCCAGGTCGAAGCCGTCTTCATGGACAGCTACCTGCTGATCCAGGACAAGCTGCGCAAGGGCGAATTGAAACCTGCGGACCTCGGCACCGCCATCCGCCTGGCCTGGACCGAGGCGCTCGAAACCGCCACCCAGGACCAGATCATTGACCAGCGTGCGGACAAGCGGCGCAAGGACATCATTCATGCCTACGTGCTCCGCGGTGGAGGGGACATCGGCGGAGACCGGGCGCTGGAGTACTTCAGGCGTGAGGAAGCCTACTACGTGCGGCTTCTGCGGCGCGAACTGGTCGCGGCGGCGGGTGGCGAAGAAGAACTGGCCAAGGCGTTGAAACGGCGTGGCCAGACGATGCAGGAATGGGAGGCGGGTCTGTCGCGCGAGATGTTCCGCCGCGACGTGCTGGCACTGGAACTGGGGCCAATAAACCGTTCGCCTGGCGCCGCGCGCGCTTTTTACGATCAACATCCCGAGCTTTTCAAGCTGAGCGATGCCTGGCGCTTGCGGCGCATCCGTATTGCCAAGGAGAAGTTCAAATCGCCGGAAGTAGCACTCGAAGCCGCCAAGATGGTCTGCGCCAAGCTCGCAGCCGGCGCGGATTTTGAGGACTTGGCGTTGAAGGTGAGCAACGATCCCGAGTACGCGGGGCAAGGCGGCCTGCTCACCCGCGACAGCAAGACCGACCTCCCTAGCGGGGCCTTCCCTTTCGAAGAGCGTGTTGCCGAGAGCTTGCAGGACGGCAAGTGCTCCGACCCGGTGGATGGCGGCGTCTGGTATGTGATCGTGCAGCGCGTGGTCTACGTGCCCGTGAAGATCCAGACCTTTGAGGAAGCCGGCGACCGTGCCGAAGCGCTGGCCTACGCCGACAAACTGAAGCAGCGCAAGCGCGACCTATTCGAGAAGCTGAAGCACGAAAGCTACATCGAGGTCATACAAAAAGACCCGCCACCCGAGCTCTTGAAAAACATACCACAAGAGAAGGGGGGGGACTTCCTGCCGCCAGAGAAGAAGTAGGCTTGAGGCTTGGGGGCGCACGATAAGGATGCGAAGCCTAAAGCCTAATCCTCGCGTCGTCCGGGCTCAACCCCGTCGGATCGTTCACCTCCGCTCCG
>JBEKKG010000973.1:0-3150 GCA_050010835.1 Planctomycetota bacterium | reverse complement strand
GCGCAGCCGGTGCAGATCATCTTCGCGGGCAAGGCGCACCCCAAGGACACGGAAGGCAAGAAACTGATCCAGAATATCTACAAGTTCGCCCGCGATCCCGCCTTCCGCAACCGTGTGATTTTCCTCGAAGACTACGACATGGTGGTGGCGCGCTACATGGTGCAGGGCGTGGACGTCTGGCTGAACACGCCGCGCCGCCCGATGGAGGCCTCCGGCACTTCCGGGATGAAAGCCGCCGCCAACGGCGCGCTGAACTGTTCCATTCTCGACGGCTGGTGGTGCGAAGGCACCGACGGCCAGAATGGCTGGACTATCGGCCGGGGCGAGGAGTACACGGACCTTGAATATCAGGACGAGGTGGAAAGCCACGCGCTCTACGACCTGCTCGAAAAGCGGATCATCCCGCTCTTTTACCAGCGCGGCAGCGACGACCTGCCCAGGGAGTGGATCCGCCGGATGAAACGCGCCATCCACACCGCCGCGACGCTGTTCAGCACCAACCGCATGGTCCGCGAATACTTTGAGAAATCCTACGCCCCGGCCGGCGAAAACTGGCAGTTGCTCACCAAGGACCATTTCCGCTCTGCGCGCGAACTCTGGCAGTGGAAACTGGGCCTGTACCAGCGCTGGGCGCAAATCCGCGTCGAGTCCGTGGAGGCCGCCGTGGCCGACGGCCTCAAGGTTGGGGACACTTTCAAGATCAAGGCGCGGGTGCACCTCGGCCCCGTCTCCTCGGATTCCGTCGAAGTCCAGGCTTATATCGGCGCCCCCAACAACGAAGGCAAACTGGAAGAGGGCCGGCCGCTGCCGCTGACGCACTTGAGCTACGGCTCGGACGGCGTGCATCAATACGAAGGCTCGATCCCCTGCGAACTCTCGGGCAGTTTCGGCTACGAAATCCGCGTCATTCCCAGGAATCCGCTGCTCATTTCACCCTTCATCCCGGGGTTGATTACCTGGGGGTAGAAATCGGCGAGGTAGGACAGCCTCTCCAGGCTGTCCGGACAGGAAAGTAGGACAGCCTTTCCAGGCTGTCCGGACAGGCTAGAAAGCCTGTCCTACCGGGAATCTGTCCAGCAACCACTGTGGCGCCCGCACTGGTTTCCCGGCCTGGTTCACAACGGCGTGGATCGTGTAGCCGTGCACCACGGCGGCGCCGCTGCCCGCGTGAACGATTGCCACATCGAAACGCACGCGGGCCTTGCCGCAAAGGGCCACGCGGGAGGTCATCCTGAGTTCGTCATCGTAGCGCGCCTTGCCCCGATACTCCAGGTGCGCCTCAATCAGGGGCAGGCGCAGGCCGCGGGCTTCGATCTCCGTGTAAGGCAGCCCCGCGGCGCGCATCAACTCTGAGCGTCCCCACTCAAACCACTCCAGGGGGCGCGAGTTGTAGTAGGCGCCCATCTGGTCTGTTTCGCTGTAACGCACGCGGAAAGTCGTGACGTGTTCGAGGCTCGGCATCGGGGGCACTCTACCCGGCGGCACGCGCGGCGTCAACAGGTCTGCTTGTGGTGCAGGCATCCTGCCTGCACTGGCAGGCCGGGGATTGAGGAGGCAAGAGTGGTGCAGGCAAGATGCCTGCACCACAATGGCAGGCTATGCACGCGCGTCAACAGCTCCTTGACAGCGAAGGGTGGCGTGGTACAGCGCGTCTTGTTATAGGCGGGCAGGCGGTCCCACGGAGGAAACGAAAATGCGGTTTGGCCGGGTGATGCTCTTTGTACTCCTGAACATCGTAGTGATGGTCACGCTGTCAATAATAGCGGCACTGCTGGGCCTTGATCGGTACTTCACGGCCCGCGGGCTCAATTATCCAATGCTCATGGCCTTCTGCCTTGTTTGGGGCATGGGCGGAGCGCTGATTTCCCTGCTGCTCTCAAGAATCATGGCCAAGATGGCCCTTGGCGTGGAGGTAATTGATCCTGGGACGCAGGACCCTCGGGAGCAAGAATTGCTGAACGTCGTGCATCGGCTGGCGACCGACGCCGGCCTCAGCACCATGCCCGAGGTTGGCGTCTACAACTCGCCGGAGGTCAACGCTTTCGCCACCGGCCCGACGCGCTCGCGGTCCCTCGTCGCGGTGTCCACCGGCTTGTTGCAGCGCATGGAGATGAACGAAGTCCGGGCCGTCCTGGGGCACGAATTGGGGCATGTCACCAACGGCGACATGGTCACCATGACCCTCATTCAGGGCGTGGTCAACGCTTTTGTGATGTTCTTGTCCAAAGTTATTGCTTTCGCCATCGCCACTGCAATGGCGGACCGTGGCCGTGACGACAAGGGACGAGGCTCCGCGCCCATATCCTGGATGGCCTACTATCTGATTGAGATCGTGCTCCAGATTGTGCTGATGATCCCGGCCATGATGCTTGTGTGCTGGTTTTCCCGCTGGCGCGAGTTCCGTGCGGATGCCGCCGGCGCCCGCTTGGCGGGCCGGCGGAACATGATCGCCGCGTTGGAGACGTTGCGCGGTGAACTGGGGCGCGTGGACAACAGGACCGCGCCGGCCCTGCAAACGCTGAAGATCTCCAGCCAAGGCACCGGCTTGATGCGTTTCTTCATGAGCCACCCGCCGCTGGAGGAGCGCATCGCGCGGCTCCAGTCCGGGGCGGAGTAGGCGCACCTCACCGTACGCCGGGTCGTTGCGGTTCAAATCCAAAATCTAAAATCAAGGATTGCCACGTGCCCGCGGCATGGGGTAAGATGGTATACATGCGAACACTATCTGCCCTCATGTTCGTGGCGGCTGCCGTGCTCTCCGCAGCGGAACCGATCCACCCGAACCGGCCTAACGAGATCGCCTTCGCCCCGGCGGATGCGCGTTTCATCCGCTTCCTGATCCACGCCAGTTCCTCCGGTGAACCGTGCATAGACGAACTGGAAGTTTACGGGCCTGACGGAGCGCGCAACCTGGCTCTGTCAAAGTACGGCGCGGAAGCTTCAGCCTCCTCATGCCTGGCCGGTTATACCGAACACGCCATCTCACATCTCAACGACGGTTGCTATGGCAACGAATGCAGTTGGGTCGCCGCCACTGCTGGCGAAGAATGGGCGCAGATCAAGCTGCCCGAGCCGGCCAAGGTGGCGAAGGTCGTCTTCTCGCGGGACCGCCAAGGCCATCTGACGGACCGCGTGCCCGTTAATTTTGAG
>JBEKKG010000972.1:0-3158 GCA_050010835.1 Planctomycetota bacterium | reverse complement strand
GATGGCGCGCGATGCGAACGGCGAAGTGTACGCCTATGTCCGCTACAACAACAGAAGCCCGGCTGAGAACTTCCTACAGGCGAGCCAACAAGCCATGCGGAAGCGCTTTGAGGGTTCGTTCCGCGCCGCGTGCATAATGGGGGCCACCTACAGGAATGATGAAAGGTTCAAGCCGCTACAGGGCGACGGCAAACCGCTCTGGGAGTTCAAGGAGCATGACCATCGGCTCTACTGCCTCAGGCAGCAATACGGTCAGCGGGTCAGGGTCGTCCTATTCAACGGTTGGGTTAAGGATAAGGGCAAAGGCGGAAGAAGAGAGGAATCTCGCGAGATCACCACTGGGCGGCATCTCTGCGAGGAGTACCTCAGTGAAACAGGAGGAAGATGAAAATGGCCATTCGAGCCCAACAAGCCGCTGAGCGAGGCGCACCCACGGTTGATCTTGACGTTCTCGAGGAAACCGCGCTTGCGATGGCGCAAGCTACCATCCAGAACGCAATGGATGGCGCGCAGTTGACCAGGGCGCAGCTCGCCCAAAAACTTGGCTGCCCCAAGTCGTTCATCACGCGCATTCTGAGTGGCAAACACAACCTGACTGTGCGCACGCTCGCCCGCGTGCTCGCGGTTTGCGGCGAGGAAGTGCTCTTTCAGCGCAGGCCGGCGTACAAGAATGGGGCAACAGTTGCCACGGGTCACGCGGCCCGCCCTGCTCTGGGCCTGAAGCCCTACCAGGTGGGCTTGGCTCGAGAAACCACCTTCCGCAGGGAATAAGGTGGACAGAGCACTTGATCTGGTGGCAATTTGGGGAGGAATACTATGCAAGAACTGGGGGTTTCGTCATTTGGACCTATCCGTACCGGTACTGTGCAGTTTGGTGACCTGACAGTTGTTGTAGGCCCACAGGCCAGCGGCAAAAGTCTTCTGGTTCAGTTGTTCAAGGCTATTGCCGATGCTGACTCAATAGGCAGGAGTCTCAAGGCCGATGGGTTCGACTGGTTGAACAGCAAGAACCCCTTGGAGAGTTATGTCAGCCTCTATTTCGGCGAGGGAATGGGGACAATCTGGCACAAGGACACCAAGATTCTGGTGGACGGCGAACCATTCGACTTTGGAACACGCGTCGTGAACCGTTCAAACAATATCAAGCACCTTGATTCTGTCTTCTTCATTCCTGCCCAGCGCGTGCTCGTCTTGCAGGATGGCTGGCCCTCACCTGCGCTGAGCCGCTCAATGGAGGTGCCTTATTGCACCCGCCACTTCAGCAACATCCTCCGTAAGTTGCTCGAC
The DNA here is from genome assembly GCA_050010835.1 of Planctomycetota bacterium. Taxonomy (GTDB): domain Bacteria; phylum Planctomycetota; class SZUA-567; order H5-PLA8; family H5-PLA8; genus JAPLOD01. The sequence goes on along the minus strand of JBEKKG010000972.1, from coordinate 1,871 downwards.
TCTGGACCCACGGCGTTCGGCTGGTCTATCTTTCCCTCTCCTGGCCGGCTTAAGGTGGAACTCCATCGCTTGTTGGACGAAGGCATATACGCGGGGGGAAATCTCAAACTCGAAAACAAAGGGATGCGCAAACGGTTGGTTCTTGAGCCGGAGGGAAGCGGCTCGTCCCTTCCTTATGGCGTCTGGTCGGCGGGGCAGCGAGAGTTCACGCCTTTGCTGCTAGGGTTTGATTGGATGATGCCGACAGGGAAGACCGCGAAGATAGGGCACATTGAGACCGTGATCATCGAAGAACCAGAGATGGGGTTGCACCCTCAAGCGATCATCTCTTTTTGCCTGATGGTACTGGAACTGCTGCATCGAGGATACAAGGTCATTGTCTCGACGCATTCGCCCGTCGTCTTGGATGTGGTCTGGGCTTTGCGAGAATTACGCAGCATTCCCAAGCCGCGCGCCATCCGCGCGTTGGCGGAGATTTTCCGTCTCAAGAGCCTTAATCCGCAGATGTGGGACCTGCTGCGTTCCGCTCTAAAGAAGACTTGCCGGACGTTCTATTTTGAGCGCCAGAAAGACAGGAGCGTGCATATCGTGGACATCTCCACGCTGGACCCTGGGGCCAAAGAGGAAAGCGTTTCAGGCTGGGGCGGGCTAAGCGCCTTCTCCGGGCATATCGCAGACGTGGTCGGCAAAGCTCTGAGCGAAGGAGGGGACCGGTGATGGTTCGGTATCCCAGTCCCGCCTGCGTCTTCAAGGATGCAATTGAGCAAACTCACTGTCTCAAGTTCAGGGAGGGGCTTTCGGTAGTCAAGAGAGGCGAAGGACATAACACTATTACTGCCAAGGATAACCGCGACCTCCTTGGTGGCGCGTGCATAGACGACGATTGCAAACCGGCGGAGCCACATGCGAGCCGCTGGGACTACGTCTTGGGATACAACAGTTCAAACCAAACCCTCGCATTCTTCGTCGAGGAGCACGGGGCCTCCTCGCACAATGTCAGCGAGATGGAGAAGAAACTCGACTGGCTTGAGGCGTTCCTCAATAGGCCTCCCAATCAGGCGCTTTCAGGCTTGGCGCGCAAGTACTACTGGGTCCAACATGGAAAGTACAGAATACCGGAACACACGCCCCAGTACAAACGGCTTGTCTGGCTGCGCAACAAACGCAAGCTTAACGGCCCCGTGCCAAGGTTGTGTCTGTCATAGGACTGGTGGTAGACCGTACCGCATGCCTCCCCGCGCCGCCGCGTCCGTGTGTCTCCGCGTCCCCGCGTCCCAGTGTCTCAGCGTCTCCGCGTCTGGCCTGCCTCTTGGTTGCGTCTCTGCGGCGTTACGCCTCTGTGGTGGATTTCACTCTGGAATCACCGTATATTTTTATTTGATTTTTCTCTTGACATCGTAATCCCATGAGTGTATAGTCACAAGAGATACGCAGGCGTGGGTGCAGGGCGGTCCTCCTGGATCGCCGCCGCTTGCGGAACGAACTGGACAGGCGCTCCTGAGGATCGCCCTACAGTTCCAAACGTAAAGGAGGGCAGCATGGATTCCAAATACGACCAGGACGACTGGCGGATCATTCTGGGGGAGCACGTCAACGGCGGCTGTTGTGTCTCAGAAACCCTGCGGGCCGTGCGCGCCAAGTTCCCCAGGCTGGCCCACCTCGCCAGGAAGACATTTGAGGAGTTTCTCAGATCCGAAGATGGCCGGAAGCAGCTTGATGAGGAATTGAAGGCCCGAGAGGAGGAAAGGCGGTCCGCTCTGGAGCGCAACAAGGAGAAATGGAGCGGGTTGTCCTTGTACCAACTCTGGGAAGCCTGCTCCAAGGAACTGCTGATCAACGCTCTGGCCGGCGACAGAGAGGCCACGCGGCAG
>JBEKKG010000971.1:0-3158 GCA_050010835.1 Planctomycetota bacterium | reverse complement strand
GCCGTGTCGCGGCATTACCTTGGCTCAGACCCCTTGGCCGATTTCAAGAAGCCCAACAGCACACCAGAAAATCCCCACCGTGAACTGACGCCTGAAGAGATCGGCAAGCTGCTGGCAGTGGCGCCGCCCGAGCGGGGGCTGTGGTATCGCGTGGCGCTGGCGACGGGCTACCGGGAGAATGAGCTTCGCAACCTGAAGGCGCGCAGCCTGGACGTGTTCGGGCCGTCCCTGCCCTTGGCCGCGGAATTCTGCAAGGACCGCAAGGACGCCCGCCAGCCTATCACGCGGGAACTGGCCAACGAACTACAAGCCCTTGCCAACGGAAAAGACCCGGATGCTTCGTTGCTGGACATCCCGGCAAAGAGCACGGCGGGAGATCAGATTCGCAAGGATTTCGACGCCGCCAGCGTCCAGGCCGAGATCGAAGGGCAAGGCCGCGCCACGTTCCACAGCTTGCGCGTGTGCTACATCAATGCCGTGGTGAAGTCCGGCGCGGACTTGAAAACCATTATGACGCTGGCGCGGCATTCGTCCGCAACCATGAGCATGAGCGTCTACGCCAAGCCCAGCCAGGAGCTTACCCGGCTGGCAGCACAGGCCGCGGCGGGACAGATTCAGGAAGCGATTTCCGCCGCCGCTTGTTGCACCGCTGTTGCACGGAAGGCTGCGGGCGCGGAAGGCGAAGCTATAACCCTGGAGAGCGGCACAGGGTTACAGCAGCCAAGATTGGTTTCCGGGCTAGGATTCGAACCTAGAATAGGAGGTTCAAAGCCTCCTGTGTTGCCATTACACCACCCGGAAACCCGCCAGCGCCGGTCGAAGATAGTATAGCACGGGAAGTATCGCAACAAGTCCAGATATTTGCGCGAACGCGGCGCCCGTGCTATTCTGGGATTCCGGGGACATGACCCGATTTCCGGCTGTTTGGAAATCGGGTCATGTCCCCGGAATCCACAGGGCGGGCACGGATAAGCCTTCGCTGTGCGAGGGCATATCCGTGGCACAAGTGGAGCGCAAAGAGAGTCATGTCCTATAAGTACCATCCGGACAAGCCCGTCGTGATCTATGAGATCTACGTTCCCGTCTGCCGGGAACACCGCAAACTGCTCACCGAGATTCTGGACAGGTTCCGGGATCCGGCCTGGATACTCGAGGCGCCGGAGGTGAAGCGCGTGGTGGCCAGGCTGGTGCTGGAGGGCAAACCGGAAAACAGCCTCTCCCCGGAAATCTTTGCCCAACGGGAAGCGGCCGTTCTGTCAGACATGCGCCTGGCCGTCGGCGGATACTCTATTTACCAGGTGGACGGGCGCTTTGTCAGCGAGACTGGCGTGGAGGACGAACCCTCCTGGGTTGTGCGGCTGATAATTCACGACCCTCACCAGGAGAAAGGCGCACGGGCAGGCTTCATGGACCTGGCGAAGTTGATAGTCAGGAACTGCATTGCCAAGCGCCTCTCTGCCAGCAAGAGAGAGGACCAGATCTGGTTCATTGAGTATGAGCAGTGCCGGCTGGAGCGCTGGACGCGGGGCTGACGCCGGTTTGACAGAAACAGCATTTTTCTCACAGCTCAAGGGCTCAAGTTGTCTGTGGCATTGCCATCGGGTTAGTGCTACAACGGCATTTTGCCAAATTGAGGACACAGATAACATGGCTGAAACAGCAAACCCGAAACGTCTGGCCTTCCTTGCCGTCCTGGCGGTGTCCCTGGCCGTCTCGGCAGGCGAGGAATTCCGCGTGCCGCTGATGAAACAGGCGCCCAAAATTGACGGGAAAATCGAGCCGGCGGAATGGGCGGCCGCGGCGGGCTTCGACGGCTTCATCACGCTGAATGCCGGGACTCTGCAGCGCCGGCGGGCGCGCGGCTTCGTCGGCGCCACTGCGACGCACATCTACGTCGCCATTCAGACCCAACTCCCCGATGAAGGCGCGCTGCTGGCCGAAGTGCAGTCGGACAGCCTCAAGGCCGTTTACGACGACGCGGTTGAAGTCTTCGTTTGTCCCACGCCGCAGGCGGTGGACAAGGTTGACTACCAGTTCCTGGCCAATTCGCTGGGCAAGGGCGGCTACAACATCCACGTCCTGGGTGCGGCCAAGGAAGACGTGGCCTGGCGTGGCGACTATGAGCAGGCCCACGGCCAGCATGACGGCTGGTGGCATTGCGAGGTGGCCATCCCGCTGGCCAAACTTGGCGCCGGCGCTCAGGGGCGCAAAACAACCGACGGCGTGTGGGCCGTCAATTTGGCGCGCGACTGGAAGCCCGATTGGGCGTGGAGCTCGCTCAGCGGCGCCTACCCGCACTCAGGCCCCTGGTTCGTCTTCACCACTGAGCCTGCGCCGGGCGTGCGCTTTGAATGGTCCAAGGATCCCGGCACGCTGCCCGCGGAAGGCCAATTGATCGTCCGCAATCCGTGCGACAAACCCCTGGAACTCAAGGCCGCGCTCCTGCTGGCCCGCAACAACATGCCCGAGCTGAGAGAGGAAAAGACACTGAACTTGGCGCCAGGCGCGAGCGAGACGCTCAAGCTGGCGCTCGCGGAGAACGATCCGACAACGCATTTCGAGCTGACCGTGCTGGTCACGTCGGCGGACGGGAAGACGGTCTTCCACAAGCGGCAGACCACGTGGGCCCGCGCCAAAGAGCCGTACCGCTGGGTCATCGGCAAGCCCAAGGACGCGCCGCCGGTGGACTTCCGCTTCGCTTACTACCCCTCGAAGAACAAGCTGCGTCTCGCGGCCGACATCAACGGCTTGCCCAAGGAGGCCAAGCCCGAGCGAGTCACGGCAGTGGTGCGCCTCCAGCAAGGCGGCGAGGAAGTCAAGACGGTGAAGTTCCCGCTCGAGAGCTTCAAAGACGGTCGGCAGGAACTGGCTGTCGAGTTGCCGCGGCTGGACGGCACTTATGAGATCGCCATGAAGGTTAAGGGCGCGAACTGCCCCAAGGGCGAGACCATCAAGACCTTCGAGCGCAGGGCTTTCCCCTGGGAGAATCTGCCCGCCGGGCGCAGCACCAAGGTCTATCCGCCGTTCACGCCGATTCAGGTTGAGGGGAAAAAACTGATGACGGTGCTGCGGGAGCACACCCTTAACGACGCGGGCCTGCTGGATCAGGTGGTAGCGAAATCAGCCAACACGGGCGTAGCGCAACCGTTGCTGGCTGC
>JBEKKG010000970.1:0-3160 GCA_050010835.1 Planctomycetota bacterium | reverse complement strand
CCCCAGGCCCGCTGCATCGCGGCCAGAGGGCCGTAATCCGGTTCGTAGCGCTCATCCCGGATCATGTACAGCAGGACCTTATAGTCCTCCGGCCGCTTGAACATTTTCTCGTGGGTCCAGGTGGTGAAGCCGGCAGGTTCGGCGAGCGTGGAGACCTGTCCGGCCGGCGTGTCGAAAAGAGTGCGGACCAGCTTCTTGCCGTGTTCATGGCAGACATGCTGGGTGACCTTCAGATTGGGCTGGTGCGTGGTGACACAGCCCATGCGGTAAAGCACACACAGGCCGCGGGCGCGCATCCGGCGTTCCGCTTCGCATTGCCGGATCATGCACTCATACATTGTGAACGGCACTTTGTCCGCGCATCCACCGCGCAGCGCAACTTCCACACGTTCTCTGGGGCTCATCTGTCCTCCGCTCGTTGCCGCCAAGCCTTGATTTCCGTACCTTTGCGGCAGAATGTCAACATAAGATCGCGCCAAAAAGCGAAAAAAGACTTGCTTTTCAGCCGTATGAAGTACCTTCTATCCTGGGAAGGTTAAGGAGTCTACCAGATAAGGAGGGGGTCATGGCCGAGGAAGGCACAAAGGGAGTTTCCGCTCGCGGCGCTTTTTTCATCGGTCTGGTGCTGGGAGCAGGGTTGGTCTTGGTCTTTGCCGTTCTTCAGCACAAGGGCTTCATGAAGGAAATCAGAGACCTCCAAGTCAGGATGGAGGTTATCGAGAAGGACCGTGTACATACTCTGGGCGATCTGACGGCGGAGAAGCTGAAGAATGCCTCGAAGTAGGCGGGGGGAAAGCAGACGCGGGCTGATACCGCTCGCCGCCATCCAGGGGTCTGGCTGCCAGTAAGACCGGCCTTATTTTCCGCCCTGAGGCCAATTCTGGTTGAAGGGCTGCTCGTCTTTGTCAATGCACGCCACGGCCTGGATCACGGCCTGCGGGTTCTGGCAGGTCACGGGCGCGTTCGCCGCGTAGTTCCGCATCCGGCAGCCGAGCAGGCTGACCGTCAGCTTCTTATCGCCGCGTACCAGCAGAAAGTCCTGAGACTGGCCGGCGCAGGTGAGCGCGCCGTTGCCGCCGGAGAACGCTTCGACGTTGCTCAGCGAAGTGTGGCCCTGGCCCTCGACGATGATGGGGTGGATCTCATCGAGCTTGCCGCCGGTATTGGCGATGATGGAGCCTTGCGCGATCTGCCAGTTGCGGTTGAAGGCGCCGTCGCCCAGCTTGTGAATCCCGACGGCCACGCAGTCGAAGTTGAAGTTGGTCATCTGGCCGTAAGTGGCCGGGCCGAGGCGGATGCCGCCCCACGTACCGAAAGTGAAGACATCCAGAAGCTGCGCGTTGTCCGTATGGTCAATTGCGTAGGCGAAGGTCCGTTGCGCCACGACGGCGTCAATGACGGGCTTCTGGTAGTCGCCCGCGAAGCAGCGCAGGTTCGCGGGATTGACGTGGCAGTGCAGGATGCGCGGAATGTCGTAGCACTTGTCAACGCGGATGAACTGCCCGCTCAGCGGATACCCGTAGCAGTGCTCGAAAAGTACCTGTTCGCAAACCTGCGGCGCGGCGAAGTCCATCGCCAGGTACTCGCCGAAAAACGAGAGGCACGAGAGCGTCACGCCGAAGACGGCTTTGTCCTGCGCCACGCGGACCGTCGCCGGGTACTTGACGATCCGCGCCGGGTCGCTCAAGGTCTGCTTCGCGTACCAGAACTGCAGGCCGCGCAACTGCGTCGCCGATTCGACGGTCAGGAACGCCTGCTGCTCATCCTCGATGCGGAAGACGCTGCCTACGGGCTGTTTCTTCTGCGGGTGCTTCGTCCCGCGGCCCACGGGGCCGTGGACGCCAATGAGCGAGGCGTTGGCTTTGAGCACCAGGCCGCCGTCCACGGGGTACGGCTCGTCGCTCGGCTCGACGAACAACGCCGCGCCGCGGGCTGAGGCCCAGTCAATGGCCTTCTGGAGGCTGGCTTTGTTGTCGGCGGCGGAGTTGGCCGGCGAAACGCCGAAGTCGCGGATGTTCTTGAGCATTTTGCCGAGCGCCTCCCCTTCTGCGGCACGTGCCGCGGCCAAGCCGGCCAGTACCGCAAAGAGGACCCAGACTGTGTGTCCCGCCAGCCGCATCGCTTTGTCCCTCCGGATTCGCTGTGGTATAGCACTACAATGGCTTCTTGCCACAGAGAACACAGAGGACACAGAGAAGAAGGAAAAGAACAGCCAAAAAACCTCTGTGCGCTCTGTGGCCTCTGTGGTTGGACGGTCGTTGTAGTAATGCATTCAGTGGCCTAGCGCCGCCCGGCACTCCTTCAGCGCCGCCAGCAAAGCCGGGCCGTCAGCATAGCGCGCCGCCGGGTCCTTGGCCAGGCAACGATCCACCAGCGCCGCAGTAGCCGAGGAAACATCCGGGCGCACGGAGCAGAGCGGCGTGTGCGGGTCCTTTTGCGTGGCGGCCAACACTTGCAACGCCGTCTGGCCTTTGAAAGGCGGCTGGCCGGAGAGCAGCGCATAGAGGGTCGCACCGATGGAGAAGACATCGGCCGGCTTGTGCGCGTTCTTTACGTCCATCGCCTGTTCCGGCGCCATGAAGGCCGGAGTGCCCAGAAGGCCCTTGCCCAAGGTGCCGGAGTCCCCGCGTACCTCGTCATGGGCGTAGCCCAGGTCGAAGAGTTTTGCGGCCTTGAAGTCGAGATCCTGGCGGCCTTGGACCTTCGGTATAAGGATTTTTGCTGGCTTGATGTCGCGGTTGATTATGCCTTCCTTGTGTAAGGCGGCGAGCCCCTCGCTTGCGGCGATGCAAGTATCCAGGGCTTCGGCTTCAGTCAACCCTGGCGCACCGCTGTCCTTTACCTTCTTGAGATGGCTGCCTGCTGTCGGACCGTTCACAAACTCCATGACCATGTAGAAAAGCCCGCATTCCTCGCCCGCATCCTTCAGTTTGACAAAGTGTGGTGAGATTACACGTGCGGCCATTTTCGCTTCGCTGCACCAACGGCGGACCATCTCAGGGTTGGCCAAATGTAACGGGAGGACTTTGAGACCGACCTCAATCTTTAGCTGCGGATGGATGCCGTAATAGTACGTGTCCATCCCCTGTCGCATCCACAACGCCAAGAGCGGAATGCCGCCGAGAGAAGGGACCTTGGCGTTGCCATAGTCCACCTTCTT
>JBEKKG010000969.1:0-3160 GCA_050010835.1 Planctomycetota bacterium | reverse complement strand
TAGGCGCAGGTGGCCGGCGGCGAGCACCACGCGCCGTTCCTCGACTTCGATCTCCTGAAGCTCCACCCGCAAATGGTCAACCACGGCATGGGCTATTACGAACGCTGGTTCGAGCGCGGCTACGCGCACCGCTGGGGGCATGACACCGGCACGCCGGAGCAGGTGGACAAGTATCGCGCCCAGGAAATCGCTTACGGGCACGCCGGCTTCATCGGCAGCGCGCAGACTTCCAACATTCAGTGGGTGGCCAAAGAGCATCACATCCTGCATGCCCTGCAGGCCCTCTATGGGACCGCCAAGGCGGCGGAGGTCAGCTATGAGATCGAGGGGCAATTTGTCTCCGGCGGGGTGGCGCTGGTGTTGGGCGAACGCAGCCGGCAACGGATCAAATACGATAGCGGGCTGACGCTCTGGGTGAACTGGGGCGCCGCGCCCTGGTCCGTCCAAGACCGCACCCTGCCGCAGTGGGGTTTCCTGGCACTCGGGCCCGGCACTGAAGCGTACACCGAGCTGCGCGACGGCAAATTCGCGGATTTCGTCGCTTGCCCGGAGTACGTTTTCGTTGACGCGCGGACGTCGTTCAACATGCCCTACCTTCAGGCGGCGAAGGACATCGAGCCGCGGCTGCGCGAACTCAAGCACCTTGGCGGCGGCAAAATCAGCGTAACTTATGAGTGGCGCGTCAACGACACGCTGGATCAGGACTACCACTGCTTCGTACACTTCACGAGTCCGCAGAGCAAGAATGGAGACGAGATCGAGTTCCAGCAGGACCACGCGCTGCCCAAACCTACCAACCAGTGGCAAAAAGGCGAGACCGTTGTGGATGGCCCCTACGAGATCTCCGTGCCGGCGGACGGGTTCGACCAGTACGATCTTACGATTGGCCTGTATAAGGGCGAGCGTGTCTCACTGAAGGGCCTTTCTTTGGGCGGCTCGCGGATTCTCCTCGCCCGGCTGAAACTGCAACGCGCCGGCGGCAAGGTGACGGACGTCACGCTGGGCGATCTGAGCAGCGACGCAAAACTCGCCGAATCCCAGCGCGCGGACTTCCGCGCCCATCTCAACCCGGCCGGGACCAAGGTGAACTTTGGGAAGATCGAAACGGATGGCTCAGTGAAAATTCAGAAAGGCAAGGGCGTGCTCACCGTCCTCCCCTACCCGCGAGACGTGCCGATCCACCTGAGCTTTGATCTTAAAGCCCTGGCGCCGGATGCGAACCCGGAGCGAGTGGCAGTCCGCGCCTTGGCCGCGGGCACACTGGAAGAGATGGGCAAAGTCGCCCATGAGTTGCAAGATGGCCGCCTCATATTGACGCTGGGCTTGAAAGGCGCGGGGCGGTATGTGATTTCGTACTGAAGTTGTTCCGCATTTTGCCAAGCTGACGCACCGGATTGATAACCCAGACACCTTGAACTCCTGCAAGGGCGTATCCGGATCGCCTGTTTTGACGCGCTGCATGGATGCTCCTCACCTGCCTTGAGTTCCTCACTCCCCCAGGATCAGGTCGCCGACCATGTCCACTTCCTTCGAATGCACCCCGCTGAACCAGCCCATGAAACAGTCGCGGCCGGCGCCGTCATCATCGTTGAGGATCATCGCCAAGCCCAGATTGCGGCCCGCGCCGGGCTTGAACGGGGCCAGGCGCGGCCAGGGAATCGCCACCACGTAGCTCATCCCGCCAGTGCCGTCGCCGGCCGGCTTGGCAGTAAACTTAATCGAGGGCACTTCGCCAATCGGTGCGGAACTGTCGGCCGACGAGTTGCACCAGCTCTGCGGCCCCTTCTTGCCCACACCGAGGCAATAATCGTACCTACCAGCCTTCTCCGGCGATTCGCGGCTGGGATCAATGAGGAACTGCAAGCCGTCGCCGGACCAGATATCGCCGTCCTGCTTCTCGTTGCGGAAGACGTCGTCGCTGACCTGCACGCGCACATAGAGGTTCTGGTCGTCCCAGAGAAAACGCAGTTCGGCGGACAGGTCGTTGACGCCGCGCCAGGTGCGCTTCTCGTTGAAACCGAAAAACTGGCGCTCCTCGTTGATGCGCAGCACGGGGCTGCGCTTCCAGTCAGCGTGGTCGAAAGCGACTTCCTTTGCAGGCGGGACGCCTGCGCTCCCAGGCGGGACGCCTGCGCTACAACGGGGCACAGCGACGAAGCCGGCCACCAGCCGCTCACGGGTAACGCTGCGCCCGGCTTGGTCGGTGATGGTGGCGCGCACGCGGTAGATGGTTTGAGGATCAACACCGCCCAGAGGCACAGCAAAGACCTTCTCGGCGCCGCCGTCAATGTCAAGGTTGCTTTCCGCAACGTCGCTGAAGAATGCCTTGGCCGGGGCCGGTTGGGTGATGGCGAACGCGCCTTTGGCCATAGCAAACTCACCGAGCAGGGACAGCTTGGCATTAACGGTTTGCTTCTCGCGGCCGTTGTTGCGCACAGCCATCTTTACTCCGGGTTTGCCATCGGCGCCCACCGCGCAAGGCAGCAAACGGACCGACATGCGTCCGGTGACCGGGATGCCGAAGCAGAGTTCCCCACCCTTCCCCAGGCTGGCTACAATCCGGCCCTCGCGCGCCACAGTGTTCTCAGGCGCTGTCACGGACCACGTGACGGTAGGTTTGCCGCCCGTAGCGGCTGGGAGCGCCGGCGTCCCGCCGGCAGGGACAGGCTGGAAGCCTGTCCTACGGGCCGTCCAGCCAGGCGGCACGGCCAGGGTGAGGGCATCGGCTGCAAGGTCGTTCAAAGCGAACGTGAGTTCCACCGACCCGCCTTTGACCACGCCCTCGGGCAGCGCAGCCAGGGCCGCGGCCGGAACGCCGAGGCGCTCGGGCAGGGCCGTAGCGCTGCTATGGTATAAGAGCAGCAACGGCTCCTCAGCGACACCGAGCGTCACGCCCCCCTCACCCTTCCCTCTCCCGCCAGGGGAGAGGGTATTCGAGCTGCCGTCAATGCGCAGCACCTTCACCTCGCCTGCGTCGGGCAGCGGCAGGAAAACATCCTGGCGGCCCTTTTCTTTCCAGAGCACGAGGAAACTGGCGTCCTTGGCGTCCTTGAAGAGCGTGGCCTGGACGCCGCCTTCGTAGGTCTTCTCGCCCAGGCATTTCTTGACACAAATGCCGTTGACCATGTTGTAGTAGGCGAGGGCGTCGAGGCGCGGACTG
>JBEKKG010000968.1:0-3161 GCA_050010835.1 Planctomycetota bacterium | reverse complement strand
TGCCGAACCTGCCGGCGATGCCGGCGGCCCGGCGTACTTGCTGGAGCAGGGGCTGCTGGCCAGCCCGGACGCCACAGTCAAGGTGGCGCGCTACAGCCCCGCGCGCTTGGAAGGCGAGCTTGAGGACGCCCTGTGGCGCAGCGATTTGCTGGCCATCGTGAATTGCGGCCGGCTTAGCGACGGGCAGGCGGCCGGCGTGGGCCGCTTGCTCACCGCCGGCCTGCCGGTGCTGTACGTCACCCAGTTCAACGCCGATGCGGACAACCTCAAGGCCCTCCGTGCCGCGCTGGGCCCGGCCCTGCGCTTGCCCCTGGAGTTCCTGCCCTACCGCGGCGCCGCGTCCCAGGACGGGGCGGCCGCTTCGCTGCTGAGCGCTCGCGGCGACGGCAAACGCGCCGCTGGCGACCGCTTCTTGGTCTCGGTCAACGTGGAACGCCGCCCCTTCAAGGTCTTCGGCGACGCGCTGTCCCGATTGACGCAGAGCTTACGGCTGAGCGGCGGGCTGGCCAGCGCCACGGTGGCCGCGCCGGCCGCCGAAAGCGATCCGGTGCTCGCACGCTACTCAGACGGCAGCGCGGCGCTGCTGCTCACGCGCGTCGCCGCGGGCAAGCTGTGCCTGCTTAACATGGCCGTCGGCGGCGAGGGCCGGCACCTGGCCGCGCACCCGACTTTCGTGCCGCTGCTTCAGGAGTTGTGCCTGGAGTTGCTGGGCGGCGACGCCGAACTGGGCGCTCAGATGGTCACAGCCGGGTGCAGCTTCTCGCTAATGATACCCCACTGGCTGGCGCGCGAAGGTTCCCCCTCCCCGCCGCGGGAGGGGGTAGGGGGAGGGGATTGGCGCCTGGCGCGCGCCGGCGGCGGCCTGCTTCCGGCGGACACGAGCGACGCGCCCGTCTTCCGCACGGACACCAGTGGCACGACGCTCTATTGGTCTGCCGCGGGCGAGCCCGGCGTCTACCTGGTCCAGCACGGTGGCCAGACGGTCTCAGCCTTCAGTGTGCAGCCGCCGACTCAAGAAGAAAGCGATCTGACCGCGCTGGACAGCGCTGTGCTGACCGGCCGGTTGGCCGGGGACAGGACGCTGAATGTGCTGGGCCGGGCGGAGAGCGAGCGCCTGGCGGACCAGGGGCGGGAACGCTTCGATTACTTCTTTCTGGCTGCCTTGGGGCTGCTGTTGACGGAACTGGTGTTGTTGAAAGTGTTCAGGACGTGATGCAAACCTTTACCTGGGACCCGCTGATTCCTGCGCCCGCGCTGGCCACGCTGTGGGCCGGCGCCATTGCGCTGGCGCTGCTGTACGTGTTTTGGCGGCCCACGCGTCTGATGCTGAGCCAGCGGTTGATCCTGGGCGCGCTCCATTTCGGCGCGCTGGCCTGCGTGCTGGCCCTGCTGCACCGTCCCACCTGGGTGCTGTTGTCGGAGGGGACCAAGCCGGTATTGCAGGTGCTGGTGGATACGTCCGCTTCAATGGCCACTCCCGACTGCGGCCCGGACCGCTCGCGGCACGCCGCGGCAGTCGAGGCCCTGGGCGCCTGGCGCAAAGAATGGGAGCGGGATTTCTCCGTGCAGTTGGCCGGCTTCGACCGGACCGTCAGCGCCGCCGCCAGCCTGGAGGCCTTCAAAGCGGCGCCGCCTGCGGGCGTGGAGACCAACCTGGCCATCGCAATCGAAGGCGCGCTCCGGCTCTCGCCCAAACCGGCGGCGCTGCTGGTGCTTTCGGACGGCATCCACAACGCTGCCGAAGCCGATCCGCAGGCCGCCGCGCGGCAGGCCCGCGCCGAGGGCGTGCCGGTCTTCACCCATTGCCTCGGCTCGGCGGTTAACGTCCGCGACGTGGGCGTGAAACTGAGCAGCAGCGAGGAGCTGGCTTTCGTGCGGCAGCGCGCCCGCGTGCCCGCGATCATCACGCAGATCGGCTATGACAATGCGGAGGCGGATGTCGAGCTGCGTTTTGGCGGCAAGGTTATCGAGAAGAAGAAAATCCGCTTTGCGGCCGGAGTTGCGGAGACGCCGGTCGAGTTCACGGTGTCGCAGGAAACACCCGGCTTGTACTCTTATGAGATTGCCGTGCCGCCTCTGCCCGGCGAGGCGCTCGTCACCAACAATCGCCGCCGCTTCGCGCTGCGGGTGGTGAACGAGCGCATCCGGATCCTGCTGCTGGAAGGCAAGCCGTACTGGGACTCCAAGTTCCTGGCGCGCGTACTGGATCGGGACCCCAACGTGCTGCTGACCAGCGCCACGCAGATGCGCAAGGACCGCGTGGTCATCGAGCCGCCGGCCCTGCTCGCGGCCCAGACGGGCGGCGCGGCGAAACCGGCTGGGAGCGCAGGCGTCTCGCCTGCAGAGGCTCAGGCCGGCGCTCCGGCCCCGAGCTGGATCGAGCCGCGCGAGCCTAACAAACTGCTGGAAGACCAGCGCTTCCTGGCACAGTTCCAGGTGCTGATCCTCGGGCGCGACATCGAGGTCTTCCTGACCGATCCGGCCATCGAGAACCTGCGCAACTGGGTGGCGCGCAGCGGCGGACATCTGGTCTGCGTGCGCGGCCGGCCGGCCGGGGAACTGGCGCTGCAGCCCGCTTTCGCCGCGCTTCTGCCGGTGGCGTGGAAGAGCAGCTCTGAGCAGCGTTTTCATCTGGAGCTTACCGAACGCGGCCGGGCACTGGCGCTCTTCGATGTTTCCGCTCCGGGGCGCGGGCTGGAGGAGAACCCCGATGTCATCCTGCGCGCGCTCCCCACCCTGGTGACGGCGACCGTCGTTGACCGGCAGCGTTCTCTCAGCGTCGTGCTGGCGCGCGCCACCGCGCAGACGGGCGAACCGATGGCCGTCCTGAGCGTGCAGGACTATGGCACCGGCAAGACGGTGGTTCTGGAAGGCCAGGGCATGTGGCGCTGGGCCTTCCGGCCGCCGGGCGACAAGCTGCACGCCGACGATCTCTTCCATGCGTTCTGGTCCAACATGGTGCGCTGGCTGGCGGGCAGCAACGATTTCCTGCCCTCGCAGTCAGCAGCGCTGCGCGCGGGCAAGGCGCTCTACCAGTCGGGCGAGCGGCCCTCGCTGTACGTGCTGGAGCGCGAACTGAGCGCGCCCGTGGCGGGCAGTTCCGCCGCCGCCGGGCAGTCGCCGCGGATCGAATTGGCGCGCGAAGACGAATCCGGCGCGCT
>JBEKKG010000967.1:0-3172 GCA_050010835.1 Planctomycetota bacterium | reverse complement strand
TCCTGGACCAAGGCCGGCTCGACGCCGATGTCGTCCCAGACCGTCAGCGCACCAAAGCTGCCGCTGCGCTGGCTCAGCGTCATGGCCCGGCGCAACTCGCCGGCCACCTGCATGGCCGCGGGCTGGCCGCCCGGGTGCTTGACGATCGAACCGGGAGCGACATGGCGCAGACGCGCCAACCCGTCGCTGCCGCGCGTGGCCAGCTCGACACCGTTGGCCCCGAGATACAGCACGTCCGCCTCCGGGGCTGCGGCGGCAAGCGCCAGAGTGGTGGCGGTGATCGCCTGGAGCTTCAGGCCCGCGGAGTCGGCAAGCAGGCGGACCTGGCCGATCCGCTCCCGCAACGCCGCCAGCAGCATGACCGTCTGGCCCTCAGCCGTTCGCGGCCCCGGAATGTAATCGAGGACCAGGTCAGCCGGCTCCAGCGAGAAATCCCGCTCCGCCTGGAGCAGCAACATGCTGTTCAGCACTTCGGACGCGGCAGGCGGCTGCGCCTTTTCCTTGAGCATCAGCCACTGCGCCGGCAGGCCGAAGACAGCCTGTCCGGCAGAGAAGCCCTGTTGCCTCAGGAACTGCGCCAGCTTCTGGCCCAGGGCGCGCGGGTCTTGCAGCGAATCCAGCTCGCCGAACTGGAACTCGGCGTGCGCGCTTAAGCGATACCCACGCGAATTGGCACTGAGTTCCGCCACCTGCAAGGCGCGGCTGCCGAGGGCAATGCCCAGACTTTTGCGGCCGAGTACCGCCATCACCGGCGCTCCAACGAGAATGAGTTCTGCGATGACTGGAACACAGGCTTGCCTGCGCGCAGCGCTTCCCGGATCTCGGCGCTGAGCGGCCACCCTAAGTGCGTCAGGTCTTTGCAGTAAAGGATGCGCAGCGGCGTGGTGCGCAAGTCAAAGACATATTTGACCCGCTTGAAGCCGCGCCCGTCGCCCGTGACAGCGACGATATCCGCCGAGAACTGGTAGGACTGCGTGGTGATCAGTCCCATGATCATCCGCGCCGTGGCCGCTGGAAGGACTTCCGCGACCCAATTGGGGTTGGAGAGATCTGGCCCGCTCGCGGTGCGTGCGGCAATGATGAGGTCCACGTCGCTTTCCATCAGCCCAGGCAGGCACAGGAGCACTTCGCGCGGCGCCGTGTTGACGTTTATGCGCCCCACTACGGGTGGCGCTAACTGTTTAGTGGATTTCGCGGGCGTAGGCGAAGATTTGGCGGGCGTAGGCGAAGACTTCGTGGGCGTAGGCGACGCAGGCGACCCAGGCTGCGCTTGGCCCGGCGCGACACTATAAACAGTCATGTACTTGCAGACGCCGCACTGGGACTGGCCGTTGAAGCTAATCACCGGTCCCTGTTGGGTCGCTTCGTCCTCATCCACAACGCCGTTGCGGTTGGCGTCCACGCCATACAACAGCTCGCGCGTCGCGCCTTTGACGAGCAGCAATTCGTCCAGCGTCTCAAAAGGGGCGTTCTTGCAATTGTACGGCTCCGGCAGTTGCAAGTAATACTCGTCTTTCGCGCCTCCGCCATCAGTCACCGGGCTGTTCGGTGGGCTTTGCCAGTCAACAATGCAAGCTGCCAGTTCCGGGGTCATGTTCGGCAGGCAGAGCAACATGTCCACAGTGGCGGTTCTGATGTTGAGCTTGGACGCTTCGTCCACCACCCCGTACGAGTACTGGCGCTCGTCGTCCGGGTTCGGCCGGATGAGCCAGAACAGCCCATCCCCCAGCGGCACCGCCTCCGCCTGAATCTCCGAATCGAGAGTGGTTTGGTCCGTGTTGTTCACCAGGCAATTGGCCACATACTGCGCGGCGCCAGTCACAACCGCATCCGCCTGGACGGAGGCGAGCAGATTGCCCGACGCCAGGGCTTCCACCCGCACCTGCCGGGCGAAAACCAGGACCAGGCCCGCCAAGACAATCATGACTCCTACGGCCACAATCAGCACCGTGCCGCGCGGCTGCCGCAGGGCCACAGAGGGCGCTTCTCTCAACACAGAGGGCACAAAGGAACGCAGAGGAACAGCTTCTTGTTGTTGTGGTTTGCTCTGCATCACCTGGTCCCTTACCTTCACCCGTTGTTCCTCTGCGTTCCTCTGTGCCCTCTGTGTTTAGAGCAACCCCGTTCAGTTCGTCCCCGCCGCAAGGGCACAGGCGATGCCGTACACATGCACCAGCCGGCAGGTCCGCTCCGCACCGCCGGCCCGCTCAGGATTGAGGACGAACTCCAGCGTCACCTCAACAGCATTCGGCAAAATGTCGCCCTGCCCGGATGAATCCCAGCTATCCTGCCAGTCCGTGCCATCGTAGTAGCGCAGGTTAAACAACTTGACGCCGCGGCACAGCACCTGCTCATGCACTGTTGGGGTGCCGGAGGCCAGCAGGTTGGTGGTCAGCCGCCGCATCAGCACGGGCTGCGTCTCGCCAGGCGGTGTTTCAACCGACAGCTCCACCTGGCGGATGTCGCAGGCTGTTTCGCCGTCGCGCGGAACGTGGGCGCAAGAGAAAAAAGTCAGCAACGCTGATCCACTCGAATTAGCGCTGGCCGAAGTACCGGTCCCCCCCAAGCCAGCGCCGGTTCTGCTGGAGGTCCCACTCAGTCCACCACCGGTGGTGTTGCCGGTCCCGCCCAGGCCGGCGTCGGTCGAGGTCGTGAAAGCCCCGGCCAGAATGCCCGTGGGCGGCAGGGCCGCATCGAAGTCCTGCCGCAGAAGTTCCAGGGCCAGCCCCACCGCCCGCGCCGGCGCGACCGAGTCCGTGGCGGAACGATGGGCCTTGAAGCCCACGTAGAGGCTGCCATACAGCGCGCCGGTGATCAGCGCCATCAGCGAGATCGCGACCAGCAGCTCCAACAAAGTAAACCCCCGTCCGGGTCTGCGCATCAGTCCGCTTCCGTATCCACCAATGTTGAAACTGTCACGCTCTGCTCCCGCCCGCCGGAAGTCCAGAAGACATGGATATCCAACTGCTGAAGCGTGGTCGTCTGCCACGGAGCCAGTTCCGCGCGCCAATGATACTCCGGATGGTCCGGGCCACAGTCGCCGCTCAAGTTGCCGGTCTGCCATGCTCCGGTGGCCTGCAACTCATGGAGCTTCGACTGGACCAGAACAGCCGCCTCGGCCTTGCGCTTCAGCCGCTCGGCGGAAAGCTGGATAATGATTCCTGAGAAGTAA
>JBEKKG010000966.1:0-3172 GCA_050010835.1 Planctomycetota bacterium | reverse complement strand
CAAAGCCTGTGCTTTCGGACTCTCCAATAATGACATGCGGCATCCTCCATCACCCCTGGATAGAAGAATCGGCATATTTCAGAGGCAAAATTAGAAAAAACGGTTACAGTAGAGATACTGATTTAATCTTGACAACTGCCGCGGCGAACAGCTAGTGCTTGCCGGCGGCGGCGATGATAGCCTGGCGGGCGGCCAAGGTCTCTTCGCTGTACGGCGAAAGCTTCTGCAGCGCATTATAGGTCTTGCGGGCCTGATCAACTTCGCCCGCCGCGGCCAACGCGCGCACCTGGCCCAGCATGAACTGTCTGCGCGTCAGGTCGCTCAGCTCGGTGAGGCGCAGCATCTCGGAAGCCAGGAGGAAAGCGCGGCTGTATTCCTTTCGTCCGAGGTGCGCTTCCATGCGCGCGTGCATGACCTCGGGATCGAGCCGCAGCAAAGGGTAGAAACTGAGCAGATCCCAGCCCTGCCAGACCGCATGATCCGGGTCGTCCGGCGGGCCCGCGGCCAGGCGGCGGATGATCCGCACGGCGGACATTACGCGCACGCGCTCGGCTTCGCTCATGGGCCACGGCTTGTTGTCCCGGCGCGGCAGGGCCGCCAAGATCTGGCGCGCCTCATCCAGCTTGCCCGCCTGCAGCAGGGCCTCGGCCCGGCTCCACTGGAAGCGCGGCGCCAAGTCCTCACCCCGCCCGGGGCCGAGCAGCTCGAAATGGTGCTGCCAGCCGCCGTCGCGGCGCAGGAAAACCGGATCGTGCGGCGGCTGGAGCAGAATCAGCAGCGCGTTGTCCTCGCCAGGGCGCACCAGGTCCGCCGGGACAAGCACTCGCGCTTCGGCCCAGCGGCCCGGCTCGCCAAGCGGCTGGTTGTTGAACCACAGCATTCCCGCGGCAACGGTCCAGCCGTAGAAGTGGTAATTCAGCGTCCCCAGTTCGAGGAGCAGAGGCTTCTTGCCGAAAGAGGCGCGGAGCGCCAGCGTCTTCGCCAGCCACAGGCCCGTAACGGACGTGTCCTTCAGCGGCGCGTGGTCTTTGTAGCGAACCGGCAGCGTGCCATCGCCGCGCGTGTCACGCTTGGCATCATAGGCATTCTGGTTGAAATCGTGGGTCGCCGGCAGCCATTCGGCGGCCCCCGGCTGCTTTGAGAGTCCGTCCTTGAAAGGGTCGGCAATGTAGGCTTTCGAGAGCGCCATCTTCCAGCCGTTCTGCAAATCCACCTCCGGCTTCTCGGCCTCCTCTTTGCCGAGGAGCGTGAGGGCTTCCTCCGGTTTGACCGAAACCCAGGTCAAGATGTCCGCGAGCGCCAGCGCCGCGGTCTTGCGCAGATGCGAGCCGGCCGGCAGCCCGTCCAGGGCCGCACGCAGCAGCTTTTCCGCCGGTCCGTAACGCTGCTCATCCGCATCCGCCAGGGCCAGGCCCAGCAGCGCGAGGCGGTCCACGGAGACTTTGGCGAGAATGGTGTCGAGCCGCATGGCGAGCGCTTCGCCGGCCGCCTGGCGCAGGTCGCGTCTCTGGTTATGGCAAGCCCAGGCGTGCACGCTCAGCACTTCCTCCAGCGGCGTCACCGTGCTGAACTCCGCGGTGCGCTTCTTGATCTCGTCGGCCACTTGACTGAAGGGATAGCCCTCCGGCCAATCCCAGCGGATCTGGACGTGGATCTTGTCGGCCACGCGGGCCACAACGTTGTTCGTCTTGGCGTCGAGCGCCTCCAGCGCCACCTCGCGCATGCCGGTGCGCAGGAACACATGATAGACACTCGGCCCTTCCGCCACGTTTCCGTCATCGAACTTCCAGCGGTACTTGACGTTCTGAGCCGGCGGCGACAACGCGGCGTTGAACTGCCAGGCCACGATGTCTTCGGCCGGCCACAAGCCGATGCACTGGCGCATGTTCTGATCGGTGCGTTCCGGCCAGTCGAAGGCTGCCACCGGCTTGTGCTCGCGGTTCTCAAAGCCCTGCACGCCGGCCGGGGCGATCGTCTGAAACAGGGTGAAGTCCCAGTTGGCGATATGGACGTTCTTGTCGCCGGGCGGATTCCAGGCGAGCGAGGCGAAGTATTCGCCGTCCTGCCCGTACTGGTAGACCTCAACGCGATGGCTGCCCGCTTTCAGTTCCACGGCGGCGATCTTGTGGATATTCTGGGGCGCGTGGATGAGCGCCACCGCTTCGGGCGGCGCCAGGGCGATTGTGGGATTGCCGTCAATGACCAGGAAACCGCCCTGCCAGGCCTTGAAGTGCCAGCGGTACTCGCCGTCATCGGGAATGCGGATGAAGCCCAGGTAGCGGCAGAGCGCCAGCGGCGCGCCGCGCGGGACCATGTTGATGCCGGTGCTCGCGGCCAGGAGCGGACGGAAGGGCAGCGCTCTGCGCCAGACACAGCCTTCCGCAATTTTCCCCGCGATGAAAGTGGACTGGTTCCACAGCTCGATGAAGCCTTCCAGGGTCTGCACCTTGGGGTCGTAGCGGTCCAGGTAGCGGGCTTCCTGGATCAAGCCGGCCTCGGGCGCCCATTGGGGCCGCGGCAGGTTGAGCTTCTTGTCAGCCAGGTAGATGAAATACCTGGGGCGCCAGCCTGAACTGTCGAAAATCACCGTCATGGGTTCGCCGGGGTGCGCCCACAAAGTGACCGCGCCCACCTGGCGGCCGTCATCGCCGTAAACCAGCGGCACGCTCTGCGCAGGGTCCAGCCCCGGTGTGAAGAGCGTGGCCTGCGCCGCCTTGGGCGCGCTGGTGATGAAGCCCGCGTCGTGCACCCAGTCGCAATCGGCCGTGACCTTGATTGTCTTGGCACCTGCAGGCACGGCCCAGCGGTGCTTCCATTCTTGCTGGAAATGGTCCTCGTTCTTGAGTTCCGCGTTGTCGGCGTGAAGCCTGAGGTTTCCGCGCGCTCTCAGCGTCAGCCATTTGTACTGGGGCTTGGCGTCATAGGTTGCGGAGCCCCTGACATGGTAGATGGGGTTGCCTTCCCCGTTCTTGCCCACTTCCCTGGGCACGGCTGCCTTGGACTTGGGATCGAAGCTCAGGTCCTCGGCGCCGGCGGGCTTGAGGTCAGCCAGGAAAACTTCCGTGGGCGCTTCCCATTCCGAACCAAGCGCCGCCACGTAGCGCATTTCCGCCTGCGGCACGTGCCAGGCGGGGGCGGCGTCCTTCTTCTCGGCTTTCTGCTCGCCGGCGCC
>JBEKKG010000965.1:0-3175 GCA_050010835.1 Planctomycetota bacterium | reverse complement strand
AAAGCAGGTAGTAAGCCGAGCCAAAACACCAGAACACCGTCTCGAAAACGACCAGGCTGATGATGCCCCGCGTCTGGCACGCGTATTTCAGGCCTCCACCCAGTTCGCGGAGGTACTTGCCCAAGGTCATCTTCTCCGCCACGGCCTGCGCTGCGCCGGATTGCGGCTGCCGCATGTTGCCGGGGACAGCGGCAGCGTCAGGCAGCAGTGCCAGCAGCACGACAGAGACGGCAAAGCAGCCAGCGGCTATCAGTATAGTGTTGGCCGGCCCGAGGTGCCGCGTCTGTGCCGCATAGCCGCCCAGCAGTGAGCCGAGCAACAGCGCTATCAAGCCTGAGGTGGCCATGAGGCTGGCGCCCAGACGCCGGTGTTCCAGTGGCGTCACGTCGGGCACCGCGGCCGCGCGGGCCGGGCCAAAGGGCGCGTCCACCGTGCTGAGGATGAAAACCAGCGCCAGGCCGAGGAACCAGTTCTTTCGCACAAACTCCAGTGCCGCGGCATCGCCATGGGCGGTCACGTGCCACAACAGCGGCAGGAAACCGACAACGAAGACGCCCTTGATAGCCATCAAGCCGGACATCAGCCGGCGGCGATCAGTGGTATCCACCAGCGTCCCAGTGAGCGAGTAAGCGACGACCAGCGGCACTGTCGAAATAATCTGGATGTAGGCGACCTGGTTTTCCGGGGCAGCCCCGGCAAAGACCACGAACGCCGAGGTCAGCAGCGCCATTTGGTACAAACGGTCGGCCAGCTTGCCCGCCAGCGAGCCCAGGAAGAGCAGGTTGAACCCCGAGTAGGCAAAGATGCTTCCAGCGACGGCGCTCTCGCCGGCCGGACGGGCAGGTGCCGGAGCCGGTGATTCGCCAATGGGATTAGTCATAGGGGCACATCCCAGTCTGCATTTTTCAGAGGTTCAAGTACTGCTCTCTGTGTTCTCTGTGTCCTCTGTGGCAAAGAGTCCTCGTAGGGATATGTAGCGGCTTGGCAGCGGCTTTCCAGAGAAGAAAAAAGCGGAGACCAGACACTCTGCCTGATCTCCGCTCTCTGCAAGCCACCCGGGATTGGAGGGCCGTCAATGCAAACGATGCGGCGAATCGCCCTGTTACTTCCTGGGGGCGGTGCTTGAAGCCGGCGCTACCTTGGCTGCAGCCAGGTGCTCTTTCTGCACGCTCACCGTATTCGGCATGATGACAATCTCAACGCGGCGGTTCTTGGCACGGGCCTCAGCGCTCTTCTCCGGATGTACCAAGGGCTGGAACTCGCCGTAGCCGGCCATGTACATCTTGCTCGCCGCGATGCCGCCGTCCTTGATCATGAAATCGTAGACCGCGCGGGCGCGGGCGACGGAAAGCGCCATGTTATCCGGGTACTTGGCCTTGTTGTGGACCACCGGCGTGCTGTCCGTGTGCCCTTCCACGCGGATGCAGTTGCCCGGGAACCGCGCCTTGACCGTCTTGCAGACGTTGAGCAGCATCGAGTGCGCGCTGCTCTTCAGATCCGCCTTGCCGGAATCGAACAGGGCTGAGCCTGCCACGGTCAGCACGATGGCGCCGTTACGATCGTGAGCCCCTATGACTTGGTCGGGAGCCAGGCCATCCGCTGGCCGCTGGGACACTTTCAGGTCCTTCATCAACTGCTCCATGCCGTCCAACTTCTGGGTCAACGCCGCGACCTTCTGGTCGGTTTGGATGGCGATCTTGGCATTGTTTTCCGCCAACTGCCTGTTCTGGTCACCCAACTGGGCGTTCGCCTGGGCCAACTGGTCCTTGTCGGCTTGCTCCTTGGCAATCCGCTCCTGTTGCTGCCGGATGGTGTCATCCTTGGCGGCAATGGCCACCTTCTCCCGTTCATCGCAGCCCGCGGCCAGGAACAGCACCCCAGCCACAAGCACAATCTTTGTTACTGCTGCAAACCGGCTCATGTCCAAACCTCCCGTTCACCCGGACGCCAAGCGGTTTCGGCCTGCTGGCCGCTGCTGGCGCTTCCGGCCCCAATCCCTGGCGCGGTCAGAAGGCTTCCCCCATGAAAGACACTCTCCGCGAGCCGTATTATTCATCGGCAAGAAGACCCTCGAACCTAAAGGGAGATTTTTCCGAATTTCGGATTTCGTGACCGTTCAGTCTCCGGGCCGCGCGCGTAAGCAAGT
The DNA here is from genome assembly GCA_050010835.1 of Planctomycetota bacterium. Lineage (GTDB taxonomy): Bacteria > Planctomycetota > SZUA-567 > H5-PLA8 > H5-PLA8 > JAPLOD01. Next base: position 1,029 of record JBEKKG010000965.1, on the reverse strand, counting down.
CCCGAGCCTTCGAGACCCCGTTGCCTGCTATGGGAAGAATGGGAAGAATAGGAACGATGGAACCGCTGCCACCGGGTCGCGGCTCGGACTGAACGGTTACCAAATTTCGGACTTCGTGTTGCGGGTTTCTGTTTCTCAGATTGGCACGGTTTGGATGCTCGTCTTCCTCATCAGCCGCTCGACGTAACGCGGGTCCAGGCAGCCCGGGTCTGGCGAGGCCAGTTTGGCCGTGCCGCACGCGACGGCGCGGCGCAACGTTTCCTCGAGCGCGCAGCCCTGCAAAATGGCCCACAACCAGCCTGCGGTGGCGGCGTCGCCGCAGCCGGTGGCGGATTGCGGCTGCCTGGGAGCGCCGGCGTCCCGCCGGCACGAAGGGGCAGCGTTACCGCTTAGTGCCGGCGGAGCAGCACGCAAAAGTTTTCCCGGCACGGCCAGAACCGCTCCGGCAGCCCCCAGCGTACACAGGACCGCGCGCGGCGCGCCCGGGCGCGCGAAGACGTCTTGCAGCGCGCGGCGGCTAACGCGTTTGGCGGGATCAAGCGCTTGGCCGAGCCCCAACCAAGCGCCTATTTCCGCCGCATTGCCTTTCAGGCCGTCCAACCCCGCCGCCGCAGCCAGCTCCAGCGCCGCGCCGCTGCTATCGGCGATGAGCGCGCGCACGCCTGCCTTCCGCGCGACAATGTAAACCTCGCGCAACAACTTGGACGACGTGCCTTCCGGCGCGGAGCCGCACAAAGCTACGATGTCGTCGCGGCGCACGAGACGCCGCCAGAAGCCGAGGAATGCAGCCTCGTCCGCGCGCGAGGGCGGGGGCATCCGCTCCTTGATGTGGGTTTCGCGGCCGGAAGCTTCCAGCAGCGTGCAGGCGAAACGCGTGAAACAGGGGCGCGCGCATAAAACCGCGCGGATGCCGCTTATTTCGGCCAGCCGTTTCGCATACCACCTTCTTTCGTCCTGCCCGATCCAAGACACGGCCACGATCTGCCGCCGCGCGGGCCAGACGCAGCCCAACGTCCGCGCGGTGTTCGT
>JBEKKG010000964.1:0-3179 GCA_050010835.1 Planctomycetota bacterium | reverse complement strand
CGACATGCAGCGAAGTGTCCGGGGCGAGGTGATCAGCTCGACCTTCGACGAGCCGGCCGCCCGCCACGTGCAGGTGGCCGAGATGGTCATCGAGAAGGCCAAGCGCCTGGTCGAGCACAAGCGGGACGTGGTGATCCTGCTGGATTCGATCACCCGGCTGGCCCGCGCCTACAACACCATCGTGCCGCCTTCCGGCAAGGTGCTCTCCGGCGGCGTCGATTCCAACGCGCTCCAGCGCCCCAAGCGCTTCTTCGGCGCGGCCCGCAACATCGAGGAGGGCGGTTCGCTCACCATCATCGCCACCTCCCTGATCGATACCGGCAGCCGCATGGACGACGTCATCTTCGAGGAGTTCAAGGGCACCGGCAACATGGAAATCCACCTGGACCGCAAGCTCGTGGACAAGCGCGTCTTCCCGGCCATCGACATCAACAAGAGCGGCACCCGCAAGGAAGAGCTGCTCCAGCCCAAGGAGGAATTGAACCGGGTCTGGGTCCTGCGCAAGGTTCTTTCCCCGCTCTCCCAGGTGGAGTGCATGGAGCTGCTGCTGGACAAACTCAGCAAGACCCGCAGCAACGCCGAGTTCCTGGGCGCGATGAGCGCTTGATCGCAGCCGGCGTCCGGATCCGTTCATGAACCCAGGGGAACCGCCGGCCAGGCGCCCAGAGGCACGCTTTGCGGCGGCGGCTTGGCTGGTCTGGCTGGGCGTGGCGGTGGCGCTTACGCTGCGACCGTTTCTCTGGCACATCGACTACTTCAAGCATCCCGGAGCGCGGTTCTACCCGCTCTTTCTGGCCGCGATTCTGGCGGCAGCGCTGGCAGCGCCCCTGTATCAGCGGATGCGGCGAAGCGGTTTCTGGCGCTATGAACCCGCACTGCTCGCCGGCGCGTCCCTGGCGGCGTTGGTGTTCTACGAACCGCGGGCCACTCTGGCGACTGCGTGGATCTTCTTCACCTGCTATGCCGTCGGGCGGCTCCTCCGGAAGAAGCTGGGGCTCCAGCCGGGCGGGTTTGCCGAGGAGGTGAGCCTTTCCGCCGCAATCGGCCTGGGCGCCCTGATGTGCGTCCTGTTCGCAATGGGTTTGTGCGGCTGGTATTACGCCTGGGCCTTCGTGCTGTTGCTAGGGCTGGCGGACTTGCTGGCGTACCGCGAGTTTGCGGGCCTGTGGCTGGCGCTGCGCGGTTTCCAGCGGGCCTGGAGCGAGACCAGGCAGGCCGGCGGATGGCAAGGTGTGCTGCTGACCGGCTTTGCCGCCTGTTTCATCCTCTGCGGCACGATGGTGATCCTGGCGCCCAGCCTGACCTTCGACGTGCTCTGGACGCACCTGCCCGCGGCCGAGACCTACGCCGCCCAACACTCGTCGCAGCCCATGCCGTTGAACCACTACAGCTACTTTCCGCAGGGTGTCGAGGTCCTCATGACGCTCGGCTACAGCCTGGGAGGGCAAGCCGCGGCGCAGATGCTGCCGCCCATCTTCTTCCTTCTCTCGCTGCTCATCGCGATCCCCCTGGCCCGGGCCTGCGGGGCGGAGCGCTTCAGCGCCCTGGCCGGGATCGTGTTCGCGGCCTCCATTCCGTTCCTGCACCGGACCGGCAGCGTCGCCAAGAACGACCTGACCGTGGCTTTCTTCGTTCTGGCCGCCCTGGACTGCTACTTGCTTTGGAGGGACTCGGGCCGCTTCGGGTGGATCCGGCTGGGCGTGTTCTTTCTGGCGATGGGCGCCGGTGCGAAGCACACGGTGGTGTTCGGTCTGGTGTCGCTGGGACCGCTCTATCTCCACGCCACCTGGCGGCAGACGCGGCGGCTGAGGGCGGCGGCATCGCTGGCTGCGGTGTTCGCCGTGTTCGGGCTTCTATGGCAGGCGCGCTCTTTCGCCCTCACCGGCAACCCATTCTATCCGCTGGGCATGCATCTGGCCGTCTTCGGGCCGGACGAGCGCCCGCATCTGGACTGGAAATCGGCGGCGCTGCGGTACGTGCGGATGCCGTGGACGCTGCACTTCGAGGGGGAGCGGCACTTCGAATCGCCGTCCTCGAATCCGCTGGGCATTTTCTTCGTTCTGTTCGCGCCCGCCTGGCTGCTGGCCCGGCGCGCGCGGGCGAACGCGAACGAACGGGCCTGTCTGCTCTTCTGCGGGCTGTACCTGCTGTACTGGGCGGGGCTGGTGGACTGGCCGCGCTACGCCGTCGCCCCGCTGATCTTGCTGGTGCTCCTGACCGTACGCCGGCTCATGCAGTTCTACTCCGGTTCCGCGCGCTGGGTCCGCGGCTCGATCACCGCTGCGGCGGCCTACTGCCTGCTGTTTGCGCTGCCCGCGGTGATGATCATGGAAATCAACGCGCCCCAGTTTCGCCTGTTTGCGCGAAAGATCGACAAGACGGGTTACTTGCGCGAAGCGCTCGCCACCTTTGGCTCGCTCGAATTCCTGCGCACAAGCCGCATCGGACAGGATCAGGTGCTGGCGCTGGACAACTGCTCGGCCGCCTATGCTCCCGATCCCCGCAGGTTCGACTGCCTGCTCAGCGGCGGCTCCCTGGACTTGGGGGAAGCAGTCCTGTCGGGACTCCGGCAGCGGGATTACCGGTGGCTGGTCCTGCCGCGGAACGAAGTGGGTCTCTCCGTCGAGCGGCGGGTCGGGGCCGCGCAGCCCGCAACCGAGGTTTACCGCGACGCCCATTTCGCGGTCTTCAGGTTGGGCGCGCCATAGGCGCCAAATAGCCTGCCCCATGGCGCGCCAAGAACTCCTTCTCGCCGCGCCGTTGTATTGTGCAATACTGCCTTCGTCCCAAAAAGGGGCTAACCTTTTATGTGGGAAGATCGTCCTTATTCTCTCTGGAAGAGCTCGGCGTCTAGACGCGGCGCAGCCACGAAGCGTGGACCGTGCCCGGATGATCCGCGATGCAATCTGACAAGAACCGCAAGCGCAGTCCGTGGGTGCTTCTGCCGGCGGCCCTGATCGTGGGGTCGGGCCTGCTCTGGCAGGCGCGATCCGGCACCCCACGTAAGGAACCCGGCAAATCGCCTGAAGTTTCGGTCCGCACGGTCAGAGTCTCGGCCGGCAGCCTCGAGCGCACTATCCGCCTGGCTGGGAGCACTGCGCCGGAACGTTACGCCTCGCTGCTGGCCCCCCGACTGCGCGGGAGCCGCCGCGGTCCCGGCAGTAGCAGCAGCGCCGGCG
>JBEKKG010000963.1:0-3180 GCA_050010835.1 Planctomycetota bacterium | reverse complement strand
AGTCAAATTTTCATTTTTCAATTTTCAATTTTCAATTCTGTTGCCGTTGGTTCCGGCTCCACGGGGCTCCACCACGCCAATACACCGGTCAGTGCCCAGAACCAGATGCCGCCGATAGGCCCTTCGAGGACCACGCCAAAGGTCATGGCCCACAGGTAGATGACCCAGACGCCCAGAATCGCCAGGCCGTCCCAGAACCTGAGACGGCAAGCCGCGGCTTTTTCAGGCGGGAAAAGCCCTGAGGCAGCGAAGCGATCATAACACCAGAGCGTCCTCATCGCCCCCCACAGCACCAGGGCCAGGATCGCCAGCCACAGTGCCAGACCGAGCAGGCCCAACCGCGCGAAGATGTTCACGTGCGCGCAATGCGGGGTGCGGTTGGGCGGATCCAGACGCAGGTTGTCAATGTAGATCGGCCACGCGGGTGTGAACCGCAGCAGATTGACCAGGTTCGTGCCAAAGCCGACTCCCAGGACTGGCGCCCGGTGCAGGACATAATGCCAGCACCTCAACCAAAACACGGCCCGCCACTCGACCGCGTGCGCGCCCCGCTGCCCCGCCTCTGTCTCGAACTGGGATTCGTCCGGCGTCATCAGGCTTTGCCACCGTTCTTTCTCGGCCTTCTCGCCTCCGGCAATGGCTTTCGTCAGCGCCAGCCTGGGATAGCGCTCGGGGTGTTGGCGCAGCCAGACCTCCAGGCCGTCGCTTGAAAACTCCATGACCTGCGCCAGCTCGAATCTCCGGTCGAACTCGCCGAAGGAACGCGGCAAGTCGCGCAGCTTGAACGCCGCGGCGCAGACCAGCCCCAAGCCGGCCGCGAGGCATATTCTTCTCCTGGCGGGCGTGCTGGCCCAAGCAGCCGCTGTAAGCGCGGCCAGCGGCCCCAGAACCAGCCAAACGGTTCGCGTGGGCAGGGCCTTCACCAATAAGAATGCTTCCACCGCCAGCACCGCCGCGCCGGCGCAGGCCGCCGTCCTTGTCCCGGCATCGCCCCTGCCGCCCTGCTGCCAAGGAGCGGCTCTGAGCGCCGTCACCGCCCACAGCCAGGCGGCCACGGCAACGGCGAGCGCCAGAAAGTCGGCCTTGCTTTCCCCTACCCAAAGGCTCTGCATGGTCCAACCAAAGAAGACGTCCGCGGTCCACAACGCGCCCAGCGTGGCCACGGGCAGCAGCCACAGCAGCAGCCGCCCCGGCAGTTCCTGCATCTTCCCGAATTGGCTTCCGTGCCAATCCCGCGGAGGGACCAGATCGCCCCATACTGCCGGCGCAAGGAAGGCCGCCAGACTGTAAGTCGCCACGACGCTGTCGCGCAAAGCCCAGCAGCCGTGTTCCGTGTATCCGGTCAAGGCACGGACCACGCCGTAGAGCCAGAAGAGAGCAATGAGGCGGAAAGTCCAGGAACGGCGGCAAGGCCGCACGAAAACTTCATCCAGCCGCCCCAGCAGCGAAAGCAGGACGCAGGCCAGAACCATCTCGCCCACGTAGAATTGCCCCACACCGAGTTTGGCAAAGGGCTTGTTGAAGATCAGGTAGCCCGCCAGAAGAGCACCCAGGAGCGCAGCCACCAGCAGGCGCATGGGCCTGCCCACGCCCAACCAACGGCGCACTTGCTCAAGGCCTCTTCTCTCAGCTCCGTCCATGCGGCCGGCCTTCCCCGCGTCCGCGGGGCAGAGAATGGGAAGAATGGGAAGAACGGGAGCGATGCAACCGCTCCCTCACGGTCGCGGCTCGGACTGAACGGTTGCCAATCTTCAATTCCCTTGCCGTTACTTCCGTTCGTAGGTCCCGATCAACTCGCCTTGCGCCAGGATGTGGCCCTTCAGGGCCTCCAGCAGTTTCTTCTTCGTCAGCCGGGGCGCCAGGTTGAGCGCGGCATCGAGGGCGTAGAGCTTGAAGTAATAGTGGTGCGTCCCGTGCCCGCGGGGCGGCATCGGCCCGCCGTAGCCGAGCTTGCCGAAGTCGTTGACGCCGTTACGCGCCCCCTGAGGTTCCTGGAGCGTTTCCTTGGCCGGCACTCCTTCCGGCAGGTCCTTGGCGCCGGCCGGGAGGCTGTAGAGCACCCAGTGCACCCACGGCTCAGCGCGCGGAGCATCCGGGTCGTCACAAATCAGCGCCAGTTCCTTCGCCTCAGCAGGCACGCCGGACCAGGCCAGCGGCGGAGACGTGTCTGCACCCTCGCCCGTGTGCTTCTTGGGAATGGCAGCCTGGGCCTTGAAAGCCGTGCTGGTGATCGCGATCGTCATGGGCAGTTCTCCTTTCTTCTCGGCAGCGGGGCCGCCTTCGCCCCCGCCGCAGCCTAGACCCAGCGGAACCAGGGCCAGCCACAGGAGCGCCGCGGCGCCAACGCCGGTGGGGACAAGCAGCCGCTTCCCGGACTGCCGGGAGTTGTCGCCGGCCCCAGTTGGCCCAGTTCTAACGTCCATGCGGCACCTGCCCTTCACTCACGGCGCATGCCGGCGGGACGCCGGCGCTCCCATGCCTCAAGTCTCTTTTAGAACTTCAGGACGCGCGTGACATTATCCATGTTGAAATACACCCGGCCCTCCGGGTATTCCCAGATATGATTCCCTCCGTCCATGCCCTGAATGCCTTCCTCGTAGATGTCCTTGTAGTTGGAGCCCATGACGCGCCGGACTTCATTGGGCGACATACCCTTGCGTACCTGCGTGAGGTCGTGCAGCTTGCCCTCACCAGTGATTGACGGCATCTCGGGCCGCGTGCAGCCTGAAACCACAAGCAGCGGCGCAGACAGGAGAAGCAGGGAACATGACAGCATGCGCATTTTGAGTACCTCCCTTACAGAGGAGTATACGCCGCCAGGGGGAAGCCGCCAATGAATTTCATCGGGCAGCGCCTACTGGGGTGCATGACCGGACTTGTGCCACGGATGTGGCCGCGCTCCCGATTCATCGGGATTTGGCGCGGCCTCATCCGTGCCAGTAGCAGGTAGCACGGATAAGCCGCCGCGTTGCGGCGGCATATCCGTGGCACAAGTCCGGTAGCAGCACAAACTCAAACCCCGCGAATCCTTTGGTAGTTTTACTACAGGCATTGGGCTTTGGGCATCAGGCACGGCCCCGTTTCTTGCGCTCTACCAAAGAACAAAATCTCTTTGGTAATTTTACTACTCCAGCTTGGCTTCGGCTTCAGGTTTTGGGCTGCGCATGGACAGAGTGTCAC
>JBEKKG010000962.1:0-3181 GCA_050010835.1 Planctomycetota bacterium | reverse complement strand
CCGCTCACGGCACCTTGAGCGTGAAGGTCTTGCTGAAGGTGCCTGTCGCGGTCCATGCCTTGGTCGTGATTTTGTGCGTGCCGGCCGCGATCTGCACCAGGGCACTGAGCCGGTCGTCGAGCGTAAGGAACGAAGCCGCGCCGTCGACGTAGATCTTCATCGCCTGCACGTGCAACGTCGCATGCGGAGTCGCCAGGAAGCGGACCGGCGATGTCGCCGACCCATTCGCCGCCGGTACGCAGACGTGGACGGTATCGTTTCCGCTGCTCGGCGCGCACTTTCCGGCCGAGGCCGTCGTGTTGAGCAGCACGGTCACAAAGCCGTTCTGATTCACTCCCGCAATGTCCGCGCGTCCGTCGCGATTGAAGTCGCCCCACAGCAGCGAACTCAACCCCGGCGAGTCCACCTTGATCAACACCGGCGCGCCAAAGCTGCCATTGGCGCTCTGTTTGTTGATCGCGACCGCGTAAACCGGGCTCCCCGTATTGGGGTAGTACTGGATGGACGTAATGATGTCTTTCAGGCCATCGTTATTGACGTCGGCCGCAGTCACCGAATACGCGTCCTCGTTCTGGTAGGTATTGGCCGGTTGCGGAAGATTCACCGGGGCCTGTAGCGTTCCGTCCTGATGGTTGCGCGCATACAAAAAGCCCGAGCAGGGCGTGTGGCAGCCGCTGTAAGGCAGCAGCAGGTCCTGGAATCCATCCTGGTCCACGTCCGCCAGCGTAACCCCGCGCGGCACCGAGAACAGCGATAGCTGCACGTTCGCGAAACTTCCGCCGCCGTTGTTTTGCAGCATGTAAACCGCGCCCATCTCCACATCGAAACCGCCGCAGCACTGCACAAAGACCAGGTCCGGCCGCCCGTCCCTATTCATATCCGCCGCCGCGATCTGCGTCAGCAGATACGAGGACTCGCCCTGCGCCACCTGCGCCGGGTAGCCGACGTTGTCGATCTGCTGCTGACGGGCGAAGCCGCCGCTGCCGTCTCCGTAGAAAATCGTGACGTGGCTCACCGACGGCGGAGGCGTCGCAACTCCCAGGGTGTTCCATCCGACGGCCACGTCGACATTGCCGTCTCCATCGAAGTCAGCTACGGTCAGGCTCCGCGGGGTTTGCGGCAGGACGACTGTCCGCGGCGGCTGGAAGGTGCCATCACCGTTTCCCAACAGCACCACGAGGTTCACGGTGCTCGCCGTCGCCTGGTTCAGCGCCACCAGGTCGATGTGCCCGTCATGGTTCAAGTCCGTCGCCACCAGGTCCAGCAAGCTTTGCCCGGCGCTGGCGTCCAGCCGCCGAAACGTTCCATCGCCTTTGCCGAGCAGGACAGTGACGGTGCCATCGCCATTCGCGGTTGCGAGATCGTCAATGCCGTCATTGTTGAAATCGGCGCGCACCAGTTTCACCGGGCTGCTGCCGACGTTCCAATTCTTTTTACTGAAGGTTTGAGAAAGAAGCTGGGTGGGAAACAGCGCCAGAGCTGCGAGCAGAAAACTTCCGGCCAAACGCAGGAGTTGCTTCTGGAACGACATCGAGTACCTCAGTCAAGTCCTGGGGGGCTGACTCTACTTGAGATTGCAAAACACACGCCAGAGTTGCCCAAAGTGCCTGCCGGCGGCGGAATACGCGGCTTCACCCGACAAGTTTGAGCTGGGAAATATCTATCTCTACTACGACTCAGACGGGGTATGCCAGAAGGCGGCTCAGTGCGTGATTCATCCGGCCACTCGGCCCGTTCGCGACATTGTTTGTAACGAGGTGTTTTCTCTGGCGGCGAATTCACTGTAGAATAGGCTCACTTGTGGGGAACATCTGTTGGGGAATATCTAACGCTCACCACGGGTCTGTCGAAGCCCCATCACTGGGGAACACCAGGTAGTTAGCCGAAGTGGTTTCGCAAATCTGTAGACAACAAATCTGTAGACAAGGAGATGTTTCTTCGATGAAGCGTTACACGATGTTCGTCGCCCTGTTAGCCTTTGCTTCAACCCTGGCGTGGTCCGCCGAAGATGGCGCCGCCCTTTACAAAGCCAAGTGTGCTATGTGTCACGGCCCCGCCGGCGAAGGTAAGGTCGGTCCTGCCTTGAAAGGTACGAAGTTGAGTGATGCCGATATCTCCGGCCTTCTCACCAAAGGCGCCGCGGGAAAGAAGGCGCCTCACAGCAAAGCAGTCGCCGGGCTCACTGACGCTCAGGCAACGGCTGTAGCCGGCTACGTCAAGTCCCTGAAGTAATCACCGCCGCTGTGCTCCGATCAACGCAACAAGGGTCCCCGACACGCGCCGTGGTGGCGCGTGTTGGGCGCATCTGGCCCGGAGAACTCCCACATCTGCCAACTACGGCAGATGTGGGGCACCATGCCTTTCGCGAAACTAGCTAGACAGTTTGTGTCCCCGGCGCCGCCCGATGCTTGCGTCCCCAGAGGAACCAGGCGATCGCCAGCAGTAGTAGCAAGCCAATGATTCCCTGCGAGATGACGCAGTAGAGACACCATACGCCGAGCACGTGGGCCTCGATGTGGGTGAGATACAGCGCAAAGGCGAATCCGCCGGCCACGGCTCCCAACAGCATTCCGCGCCGCCGCAGAAAGCCCAGTACGCCGATAAGCAGGTATCCGGCCACGCCGATTCCAGCCACCGGCACCCCGCCGATTTCCGAATACGGACTGTGGTTGACGACACCGCAATCCCACTTGTCATTGATATGGCAAGGCTGGTCCTCAATGACGTAGTGAACTCGAAGGGCCAAGCCAGACACGATGACCCCAGCCAGGGCCAGCAGAACAATCAGGTATCGCACAAGCGCCTCGCGAAACCGCCAGAGCGATTTCAGAGCACGAATATCCTGGAGCTATCAACGCCAGTCACGCCGGCAAACACTAAAGGCATCGGTGCCGGTAAACTCCCACATCTGCCAAGCAGATATGGGGCACCGTGAAACCGGCTAACGAACCGCCAGCAACTCGACGTCGAAAACGAGGATTGCGTTTGGCGGAATAACGTTGCCGGCGCCACGGAGGCCGTAGCCGAGTTCCGGAGGAATGCGCAACTGCCGCTTCCCGCCGACGCGCATGCCTGCAACCCCTTCGTCCCACCCGCGAATCACCTGACCGGCCCCAAGCTGGAACTGAAAGGGCTGATTCCGGTCCAGCGAGCTATCGAACTTCTTGCCGTTGGTGAGCCA